>CAZWZR010000048.1:0-9919 GCA_964638365.1 uncultured Thermotogae bacterium
CTTACCCCCGGTGAAACGGAAAGTTTATTCAAGGTTCTCGAAGATATGAAGTCCGAGGGGCGAACGATAATCTTTATCACCCATAAGCTGGACGAAGTAATGGAGATAAGCGACGCCGTAACGGTCCTCCGGGATGGTAAGGTAGTTGATACGGTTGACACCTCCGCAACGGACAAAACCGAGCTATCACGAAAAATGGTGGGGAGAGAAGTACTTTTTGACCTGGACAAACCTTCAAAAGAGAGAGGGCCCAAAATTCTGGAGATCGAAGGCCTGAAAGCCCAAAACGATAAAAGAGTAGAGGCAGTTAAAGATGTCTCTTTTTCCGTTCACCAGGGAGAAATTCTCGGTGTCGCCGGGGTAGCTGGAAACGGACAGCGAGAACTGGCGGAAGTTTTAACCGGTCTAAGAGAAGCTACTTCGGGCGAGGTTTACATCGACGGGGAAGAGGTGACGAATACTTCCCCCAGAAACATAGCTGACAAAGAGGTAGCCCACATACCGGAAGACAGGCTACAACAGGGAATAGTTGGAGACCTGACCCTCAAGGACAACGTTATCCTGAAAGCTTACCGGAAAAAGCCTTTTTCAAAGGGGATAATGATAGACTACGGGCTCGTGGACAAGGAAACCAGGAAAATCATCGAGGACTTCGACATAAAGGTTCCGGGTCCGGATACGCCGGCCAACTTGCTTTCCGGTGGCAACATTCAACGGCTAATACTCGGGCGCGAAGTCTCTTCAGAACCGAAATTGATTATCGCTTCGCACCCGACTTACGGGCTCGACGTGGCCGCGGCAGAGCAAATCAGGCAACTGTTGCTCGAGCAAAAGGGGCAGGGGGTAGGTGTGCTGCTGATTTCCGAAAACCTTACGGAGGTGACCTCAATCAGCGATAGAATCGCTGTCCTCTTCGAAGGAGAGATCATGGGAACCGTGGAGAGCGGCGAACTCGAACGGGAAGAGCTAGGGATGTTGATGGCGGGCACACCGCTGGAAGAGCTGGAGAAAGGGGAATCCGTCAGAGGTGCAGAATGAGAGACAAACTACCCTTTGAGATCAAAAAACGGCAGAACCCTTCCGGTCTCGCCGTTATAACGGTTTCACTGCTGGCGCTGCTTGGCGCTTTTCTGGTTGCAAGTATCGTATTCTGGGCCTACGGGGCTAATCCGATAGTCGCCTATAGAACTCTGTTCGACGGCGCTTTTGGAGGTTTATACGAGCTTTCAGAAACGGTACGTCGAGCGACCCCACTTTTGCTGGCCGGTATCGGTCTGGTAATCGCATTCAGGGCTAAGTTCTGGAACATCGGAGCCGAAGGCCAGCTTCTGCTGGGAGCAATTGCGGCAAGCTGGGTCGCCCTGTTCAGCCCGGTACCCGATCCATTAATGATTCCGGCGATGTTTTTCTTCGGCTTTCTGGCCGGAGCAGCCTGGGGGTTGATACCGGCGTTTTTAAAGAGCAAGCTGGGAATAAACGACGTAATCACCACCCTTATGTTGAACTACGTGGCGATAAACCTGGTTCTTTTCCTAGTTCAGGGACCCTGGAAGGGAGAGGCTCAGTGGGGGTTTCCATATACTGATAAATTTCCGGGTTCAGCCCAGCTGCCGACTCTTGGTACCACCAACGTTCATTGGATTACCGTGCTTATTGGAGTCATCGCAGCAGCTCTGATTTACCTCCTTATAAACAGGACCACTCCCGGTTACGAAATCAGGGTCCTTGGTAGCAGCCCCTCTGCCGGACGCTTTGCCGGAATGAGTTACGTCAAAACGACCCTCTTCGTCATGTTTATATCGGGCGGCATGGCCGGTATGGCAGGTGTAGGTGAAGTGGCAGGAATCCATCATATGTTGATGAACCCGGCCGAACTATCCCTTGGATACGGATACACAGCGATAATTGTCGCCTGGCTTGCCCGGAAGAACCCGCTAGCCGTGATCTTAACCTCGTTCTTCTTCGGAGCTATATTTGCAGGGGGAAACGCAATCAAGGTTTCCCTGGGACTACCATTTCAAATTACCGACGTCTTTAACGGCTTGATACTGTTTTTCTTGATTGGAAGTGAGCTGTTGATGAGTTATAAAATAGAGTGGAGGAGTGAAGGATAATGGAAGAATGGGTGATCGGGACGCTCAGCAGGACGCTTGCTTACGGTACCCCGCTGTTGCTCGCCACGCTGGGTGAGATTTATTCCGAACGTTCCGGGGTGTTGAACCTCGGTGTAGAAGGGATGATGATTCTCGGTGCCGTTAGTGCCTTCGCAACGGCCTTTATCACCGGCAGTCCCTGGCTTGGCATGCTTATTGCCGGGATAGCAGGTGGGGTCGCTTCTCTAGTTCACGGCTTCGTTTCCATAACGCTAAGGGCAAATCAGGTGGTTTCCGGTTTGGCTCTAACGATGCTTGGTCTGGGTCTATCCGGACTTTTTGGGGCAGGATTTGAAGGCGAACCCCTGGAATCAACGATAACTAACGTCTCGGTTCCCGGCCTGAAAGAGATCCCTTATTTGGGCGAGATACTCTTCGTTAACCAGAACCCGATCGTCTACATAGCTCTTGCACTCGTTCCCGTTCTATCGTTCATTCTCTTTCATACGTCAATTGGAATCACGATTCGGTCCGTCGGCGAGAATCCCTCAGCTGCTGATTCCGCTGGTATTAACGTCTGGTTAGTACGTTACGCCTGCGTGGCAGTCGGTGGAGTTCTAGCTGGGTTTGCCGGGGGTTACCTATCCATTGCTTACCGCCCATCCTGGACCACGGGGATGACCAACGGAATGGGATGGTTGGTGATCGCCCTAACCATATTCGCCTCCTGGAAACCGTCTCGCGGTCTGTTCGGCGCCCTACTGTTTGGAGCTTTGATGCACCTGTCTTACCGGCTTCAACCCTGGGTGGCTCCGGAACTTCTGAAGATGATGCCTTATGGGTCGGCAATTCTAGCACTGGTTATCCTTTCCTTCGGTACTCTGAAGAGGAGCATGGGTGCTCCCAATGCCCTCCAGCAACCTTACATTCGAGGTGAAAAGTGATTAACCTCTACACAACGGAGGTGGTGTCAATAGGCCAAAATCCAGGACTTTTAGAACGTGTTCATTTAACATCAGGATCGATTTTGTAAAACACCGAGGAGGTAAAGATGTCAGAGAAAAAATGGTATAGCACCGTTGCGTTATTGGTTATAGCCAGTTTCCTGGTGATCGGCTTTTCAGGGGCGGTCGTAGCTCAAGAGGATGAAAAGTTGAAAGCCGGGTTTATTTACGTTGGACCGGTAGAGGATTACGGTTACTCCAAAGCTCATGACGTCGGGAGAGAGCACGTCGAGGAAGTCTTCCCCTGGCTTGAGACCTTTTACGTTGAAAACGTCGCACCTTCAGGGGTGGAATCAACTATAGACCAGTTTGTCAACAACAGGGATGCCGACGTAATATTTACAACCAGTTACGGTCATATGGACCCGACGATCAGTGCTGCTAAAAAGTACGAGGATACGATATTCTTCCACTGTTCCGGTTTCAAACGGAGAAAGAACGTCGGAACCTACTTCTCCGGACTCTATCAGACCTACTACCTGAGCGGGTTGATGGCCGGGGCTTTAACGGAAACGGACAAGCTCGGATACGTTGGTGCCTTCCCCACTCCTGAGGTCAAACGACACATAAACGCCTTCGCAATTGGAATTGATGAAGTCAATCCCGAAGCATCTCTTCACGTCCGCTGGTTAAACGCATGGGTCGACCCCAGCGGGGCGAAAGAGGCGACTCAGGCTCTGATAGAAGAAGGAGTAGACGGCTTTGCCTACACCGAGGACTCCCCCACAGTGCTCCAAACGGCCGAGGAAAACGGTTCCTTCTCTTTTGCTCACTACAACCCGATGTACAGGTTTGCAGAAGAGGGAGCCCTAAGCGGTCAGGTATCCAAGTGGGGAGCCATCTACCAGGATATACTCTATAAAGTCTATTACGGGATTTACACCAGCGAAAACCTGGAGAACGTAGACTACTGGTGGCTGCTGAAGGAAGATGCCGCTGCGTTAGAAGCCAAACCTGGAATGCCGATCAATCCCAAGTACGAAGACGAACTCAAATCAGTCACGGTCCAGGACCCCATACTTGGAGAAATTAGCGTATACGACCTCGTTATGAAGAGGTTGAAGCAGATGAACGCCGACAGAGTTACTTTTGACCCCTTCGTCGGACCGATGGAAGACAGACAGGGAATACAGAGGTTAAAGCAAGGTGAATGGGCAACCCACGACGACCTATGGCAGATTCAGTGGGCCTATCCGAACGTAAAAGGTCCCTGGCCGGACGAACCGGAAGCATAAAAGGAAGTTAAATGCTCAAAAACGTAAAGAACTATCACTATCCCGGCTCTCTCGACGAAGCTCTCTCGTTGCACAATCGGGAGAGCCGGTCGTTTTTTATCGCGGGCGGCACGGCATTGGCCTTATCGGACTCCAGCCGACCCACCGAGCTAATAGATGTCAGGCGTCTGGGCCTGGACGAACTAAAACTGGATCGGGACAGGGGAGAATTAACCGTCGGAGCAACGACAAGTATACAGCGGATAGTAGAGAGCGAGGCGGCCCGGAACGTTCTCGGGGGGTTCCTGTCGGAGAGCCTGGAGGAAATAGGTAGTTACCCGGTTCGCAACGCCGGGTCTTTGGGCGGATCCCTCGTTAGACCGTTTCCCTGGTCCGATGTCCTGCCGGTTCTCTCGGTGTTCGATACGTCCGTTACTTATTACCATAACGGGGAAGAAGGAAAACGGAACTTTGGCAATCTCTATGATTCGGACTTCAGGTCCACGCTGAACGATTCGGTGATTAAAAAAATAACCATCGATCTGCCGGACGAGGAGAACTCGGCTGCCAGCTTCAACAAGTTTAACAGGTCCGAGTTCGACGTGGCTGCACTCAACCTGGCCTGCAGGATCACCCAGCAAAACGGAAAGGTCAAAGAAGCCAGGATGGCGGTCGGAGCGCGACCGATGAAGGCCAGGAGAGCCCGGGAGGTCGAAGAGGAGCTGGCCGGAGAAGAACTAGGAAGTGATGTCGCCAGGGAGGCCGGCCGGATGGCTGCAGGGAACGTGGAGTTAAACGGCGACAAAAAAATAAGCGGGGAATACAGGGAGACGCTGGTGGAGAAAATGGTCACCGAAGCGATAAAACAGATAACTGAAGAGGTATCAAATTGAAGGTAGATATCAAAATAAACGGTGAGGATGAAACACTAGAGGTAGAACCCGGGGAAGTCCTCCTGGACGTCCTGCGCCGTAACGGTTACAAGAGCGTCAAAGAAGGCTGTAAAACAGGAGATTGCGGCGCCTGCATGGTACTGGTTGATGGCCGAGCAATGACTTCCTGCACCCTTTTCGCGGCCCAGGTCCACGACAAGGAGATAAAAACCGTAGAAGGCGTGGAAGACGATTTGTCAGAACAATTAAAGGAGACTTTCCTGGAGGTCGGAGCAGTCCAGTGCGGCTTTTGCATACCCGGCGTTTTAATAAGTGCCTACTCCCTTTTAAACTCAAATCCTGATCCAACGGAAGAAGAGATAAAGTCAGCTCTGGACGGCAACCTGTGCCGATGCACCGGTTACGTAAAACAGATCGAAGCGATCAAAGAAACCGCAAATCAAATGGGGGACGAGTAAATGGTTGAAAAAAATGACGAACAGTCGGGCTTTGACGTAGTAAATAAGAGTCTTCCCAGAGTCGACGGAAAAGGGCTGGTTAACGGAAAACCCGTTTTTGCGGGAGATTTTGACTACCCGGATGGCCTCGTTGCGGGCCTTCTGACTAGCCCGAAGGCCCACGCCGAGATAGAAGATATAGACACTTCAGCTGCCGAAGAGGTCGATGGGGTCGTTTCCGTCCTCCATCACGGAAACGTCGACCGAGTTCCTCACACGACTGCGGGTCAGGGTTACCCGGAGCCGTCTCCCTACGACGCTTACGTCTTCGACAAAAAGGTACGGTACATTGGAGACAGGGTAGCAGCTATAGCCGGGGAAACAAGAGAGGCAGTGGAAAAGGGGCTAGAGAAGATAGAGGTAGAATATAAAGAACTCGAACCGATATTCGACCCGAAGGAGGCCACGGAATCTTCGGTTTTAATCCATGACGAGGAGGACTCGTCGGGAATTTACGACGCGGAAAAAAACTTGGCTGCAAACGTCGACATCAAAGTAGGCAACCCCGGTGACGCCATCGAGGAATCCGAAGTAGTGGTTTCCGAGAAGTGCAGAACTCAGTTCGCTCAGCATACGCCGATTGAACCTCATGTATCTTCCGCCTACCTGGACGAACAAGACAGGCTGGTCGTCCGAACCAGCACCCAGGTACCGTTTCACGTCCGGCGGATACTCTCGCAGATCCTCGATATTCCTATCAAGAGAATCAGGGTGATCAAACCACGCGTCGGTGGCGGATTTGGGGTCAAACAGGAGCTCCTGCTTGAGGATATAGTTTCGATATTTGCTCTTCGAACCGGCAGACCGGTCACTTTTCAGTACAGCAGAGAAGAGGAGTTCGTATCGTCCCGCAACAGGCACCCGATGGAAGTCGAGGTCAAGCTCGGTGCCACGGAAGAAGGAGAACTTCGGGCAATCACCATGGAGGCATTGAGCAACACGGGAGCCTACGGTGCTCACAGTCTGACGGTCCTCTCCAACGTGGGCAGCAAAACGCTGCCGCTCTACAACGAGGCACCTGATGTCCACTTCCTGGGTAACGCAGTTTACACAAATCTTCCGGTACCCGGTGCTTACCGGGGTTATGGAGCCCCACAGGGCTACTTTTCGCTTGAGACCGCGATGGATAAGCTGGCGGAAGAGGTCGGGAAGGACCCGATCGAACTCAGGAAACTAAACCACATCCGAGAGGGTGAAACGTCCCCAATCTTTGAAAAACTCGGCGAGGGAAAAGAGGGAACGGTCCAGTACATAAACAGTTGCGAACTCGACAGGTGTATGGATCTCGGAGCGGAAGCCGTTGATTGGCATGAGAGGAACGAAAAGCAGCCCACCAACGAAGATAAAGCAAAAGGGTTCGGGCTCGCGGTCAACATGCAGGGATCCGGAATACCGCTAATAGATCTCGCCGGGGCCCGGTTAAAGCTAAACGAAGACGGCTCCTTCAACCTCTACGTCGGAGCCACGGATATCGGCACCGGCAGCGACACGGTTCTGGCTCAGATGGCTGCCGAGAACCTGGGAGTGGAGCTGGATGATATCATAGTCTACTCCTCCGATACCGACTTCACGCCGTTTGACTCCGGAGCTTACGCCTCAAGTACCACGTACGTTTCCGGTAACGCAGTAAGAAAGGCGTCGGAAAATATCAAAGATAAAATCATAGAAGCTTTCTCCGGACGATACGACGAGGATCCGGAAGACGTAACTCTGGAGGAAGGGAAGATAATTGGCGGGGAAACCACGATGGAACTCTCAGAGTTCTCCCTCAATCTGACCTCCGGGAAAATGGAGGCCAACCAGCAGCAGATCGAAGCCTCTGCTTCGGAGGTACCCGAGGAGTCACCTCCGCCATTCGCAGCCCATTTCGTGGAACTGGAAGTCGATAAAAGGACCGGCGAGATAGATCTGCAGAAGTACGTAGCGGCCGTGGATTGCGGTACGGCAATTAATCCCAATCTCGCCGAGGGGCAGATGGAAGGTGCGATAGTAAACGGAATCGGTTATGCCCTGACAGAGGAAATGGAGTTTACCAGTTCCGGTCGGATGAGCAACCCGTCCTTCTTCGATTACAAAATCCCAAACACCGAGGATATACCTAATATAGAGGTCATTCTCGTGGAGTCCTCCGAGCCGACGGGCCCGATGGGTGCCAAAAGCGTCGGAGAAATTGGCATAAATGGGGCAATACCGGCCATATCCAACGCCGTACGCGATGCGATCGGGGTCGAGCTAAAGAACCCGCCATTTACCCCCGAAAAGGTCTGGAAAAAGCTTAAAGACTAATACCAGCTCCCGGAGACCGATCCGGGAGCTGGCCGATAAACCTTCGGGTTATTTCAGACTGGCTTTTAAGGAAATATCGGTGTTGGAAAGGGCAACTGAGACCGGGCAGTTATCTTTTGCCAGCTCTGCCTTTTCCCTGAAGTCGCCTTCGGTGATATCGGGAACGCTTCCCTCCGTGATCAGCTTTATTCCGGTGATTTTGAAGTCTCCTTCGACTTCGTCCAGACTCACCCTGGCGTCGGTCTCGATTCGCTCCGGCGCGTAGCCTTCTTCTTCAAGTATATTTGACAGGGCCATGGAGAAGCAGCCGGCATGTGCCGCGCCGATCAGCTCCTCCGGGTTGGTGCCGCTTCCTTCCTCAAACCTGGAAGCGAAGGAATACTTGCCCTCGAAAGCACCGCTACCCAGCTTCATCTCGCCGCTACCGTCAACCAGATTTCCATTCCACACTGCCTCAGCTTCTCTTACCTTCATAATATCCTCCTCTCTCTGTTAACTCTTAAGGGGCTAATTCTCGGTAGTAATCCTATTTCCGGCTTCGACCCAATCCTTCTTACCACCCTCGTAGTCACGAACGTTCTCGAAGCCAAGCTTATCCAGTTTTTCAGCGGCCGCAGGGCTTGCCCCGCAGTCCTCGTCGGCACAGTAAACGATTATCTCTTGTTCCGTCTCCAGTTTGTCCTTGACTTCTCTTCCAATCTCCTCAAGAGGTATGTTGATGGCACCCGGTATGTGCCCCTGCTCGTACTCTTCTTCTTCCAGCACTTCTATCAGCGTAAAGCCACACTGGTCCTCAAGCTTGCTTTCCAGTTTTTCTCTGTCAATGGTATCGAACATCGTTGCTCACCTCCGCAACAATTGAGATCGAATCAAACCCTGTACCTCTTAACTATCAGTGTTTTCACCAAACACACCGGTCGATAGGTAACGTTCACCTGTATCCGGGAATATAACGACAACCGTCTTGTCCTTATTTTCTCGCCTGCTTCCAACTTCCAGAGCTGCCTTTGCCGCGGCTCCAGACGACGGTCCGGCCAGAATTCCCTCTCTAGCCGCCAGTTCTCTAGTAGCCTCTTTAGCTTCACTGCTTTCTACCTGAAATACTTCATCAATTATATCTTGATTAAGTACGTCGGGAATAAAACCCGCGCCCACACCGGGTATTTCGTGCTCTCCAGGATCCCCTCCGGACAGTACTGGGGATCCGGCCGGCTCAACAGCTACTGAAACCAAATCCGGTTTCTTTTCTTTTAATTTCTCCGATACTCCGGTTATCGTGCCACCGGTCCCAACGCCGGCTACAAAGATGTCGACCTCTCCTTCCGTATCCTCCCAGATTTCCTCCGCAGTGGTTTTTCTGTGAATATCGGGATTTGCCGGGTTCTCGAACTGCAGGGGAATGAAATAATTGGAGCCGGAATTGACGATTTCCTTCGCCCGATCAATTGCTCCATCCATACCGTCGTCACCGGACGTAAGCTCCAGCTCCACCCCGTAGGCATTCAACAGGTCTCGTCTTTCCTGGCTCGCCGAATCAGGCATGACGAGGATCAACTCGTAGCCTCTGGCGGCACAGACCATTGCCAGACCTATTCCGGTGTTCCCGCTGGTCGGCTCTACTATGGTCGTATCCTGGTCGATCAGTCCGGCTTTCTCCGCCTGGTTGATCATATTGATTCCAACTCGGTCCTTAATGCTGCCCGCGGGGTTGGCGGATTCGAGTTTTGCCAGGACCTCGGCACTCTCTCCACCGACTACTTGGTTCAGCCTGACAAGCGGACTGCCGATCAATTCCGTCACGTCATCTGCTATAGAGCTCAAAGTAACCTCCTGAGTCGGTATCTTCCGGGGCGAAAGTTAATAATCAGCTCTTCCCGAGGTACTTAAGCACTTCAACTAACTCTTCTATCTTGTCTTCCCCTTCACCTTCCT
>CAZWZR010000049.1:0-9910 GCA_964638365.1 uncultured Thermotogae bacterium
AGCCACCCCCAGGACTGGTCGACTACCCAGCCGCCATCAAAGGGGTACTCCAGGCCGCCACTCATGTCGAATTCCTCTTTGGCGGTCTCCGTGATGTCCGGTAGTGCTTCGAGCAGGCCTTCTGCCGAGCTTATGTCCTCCATAGTGTAGCCGGCTTCGTGCAGGACGTCCTTCCAGACCCAGATCGCACGGCTGCCCGTCCGGTCGAGAATTCCGTAGAAGTCTCCGTCGTAAGTGGATCCCTTGACGAAGTTCTCGTAAAGACCTTTATCCTCGGCCCACTGTTCGTATTCATCGGAGAACTGGGGAGTGAAGTAACCCGTGGAAGCAAGCTGCGCGACCTGCATTTCATCGACCCTTACCAGATCGTATTTCTTGTTCGAAGAAACTGCGAGGTATAGCTGTTTGGTGTAGTTGCTTTTTGGTACGACATCCACATCCAGCTCGATATCTACGTTAGGGTGTGTCTTTTCATAGAGTCGAACTGGAGAATTTTCGTACCATTCCGGCATTTCTTCTTCGGTAGTTCCGTCACCGACAGGGCCAAGGTAACCGTAGTGGTCCGGGCCCGGGTGAGGAGTAGTCATGACTCTTAAAGTTATTGTTTCCTTTTCATCTTCCTGCCCCAAAACCGCAAAACTTAAACCCAAAATAAGACTCAGGGAAAGTGTAAGAACTAGTATTTTTTTCATTGAAATCACTCCTTAATAATTCAGTTTGAGCAATTAAACAGGCCTGAGCGAACTTTACTTTAACTTTTAAGAGATGATCACCCCCGTGTTTGTCCTGCATTTATGGGTTGGGCCAACAAACAAATCATCTCGTTTGTACCGGGTTTTCCCAGAGAAATTTCGATATATTTTGCCTGCAGACGGCCAGCCCCCCGTATAGAGGAGCTTTATCGCCAAGTTTTGAACGGTCAACCCTGGGAGTACGCTGCGTATTCTTTTCTACTCTATCCCTGATATCGTCAAGGTGCTTACAGCCGGTTTTAGAAACCCCGCCACCGAGTATTACCAGTTCGGGATCGATAATGGCAGTAATGTTGGAAACAAGCATGGAGACGACGTTGACCCAGTCCTCCGTTACTTCCCTGGCAACAGGGCTTTTAAGGTTATTCCCTAGTATGGTCTTCGGATCTAAATTCAGGTCCTCGTCAATTAGCGGGTCCCCATGAACGTCCCGAAGCTTTTCCTGGGTTCTCCTGACTACGTCCGGGCCGGATATTCGACTTTCCAGCCATCCTTTCTGACCATCTTCCTCCTCCCCCATGTGGCTGGTCTCGGAGACAAACCAGCCTACCTCCCCGGCATGATTGGTAGAACCCTTAAAAAGCTCGCCGTCAATTATTATTCCGGCACCTACTCCTGTCCCTATCGCGATAAAAACAAGGTCTGAAGAGCTCGATTTCCTCTCTCGGTACTCCCCCAGAGCCGAAGCGTTTACGTCGTTCTCCAGGAAAATCGGCATTTCCAGTTCTTTGCCTAACTCCTCTCCAAGCTTAACCTGGTCTAGCCCCTCGATGTTGGGGGCGTAATTTACAGTCCCATCTTCGTTAACGACCCCTGGAACGGCGATAGATAACCCTTCCACTTTTTGATAACTGCGCCCAGCCCAGCTTTTACAGTTCCTGACGATTTCGATAATGTGCTCGTGAAGAACCTTCCAGTTATCAGGAGTGGAGACGGTTTTCGTTCCTTTGAGCTCTCCACCCAGGTTGCCAAGTCCGTAAGTAACAGTAGTACCACCGATATCTATACTGATAAAGTGCTTTCCATCCGGGTTGACGGTTAGTAGACGCGGCTTCCTACCTACTTTTGAGTAATGTTTGTGTTTGTTTTCCCTTATCAGTTTTTCTTCAAGCAGGCGATCGACGGACGAAGACACGGCTGTCTTACTTAAACCGCTTAATTCTGCGATATCGGTTCTTGAGATCCCGTCCTTCCGCTGGATAAGGCGGAGTATCATTTCGACGTTTTCCCGACCTATCGAACTGGGGTTTAACCCCTCTGAAAAGTCTTTCATATATTCCCCGTTGAATGGTACTTATCAATAGTAAACAAAGTTTATTAACTATTACAATCTTAGAATATCAAAGTTGTGAGGAGCTGTCAAGTTGAAACTGGGTTATTGAGAGGTGTGTTTATGGGTTGATGGAACGGTAAAAAAATAAATCGACAATAATTACCCGATTTGACTCCATCAACTCAATTGTATTTCGTTCATCTTCTTGACGAATTTGGTTACGGAACTCCTCGGCAGGAACCGGGTCAATTGTGGGGCGATTGAGATAAAGGTGCCGGGTACGACTATCCTCTTTCCGTTCATTAGCCCCTGGTATCCGTCTTTCGCTACCCTGGCGGGTTCAAGTTCGTAAGTGTTACCTGAATCGTCACTACTTCCGGGCATCTCTCCTGATACCTGAAAGTCCGTATCAACCGGTCCGGGGGATAATGCAGTAACAGTTATACCTTCATCAGCCACTTCTTCCGCAAGAGCCTCGGAAAAACTCTGAACGAAGGCCTTAGTCGCGTAGTATAGCGCCATAAGAGGACCCGGTTGGAAAGCCGCGAGTGAAGAGACATTAAGGATCTTCCCGCTACTCCTTTCTTTCATCCCTGGTAAGAATAACTTCGTCAGGTGGATTACCGCGTCCATATTTAAGTGCATCATTTCTTTATCCGTCTCCCAGTCCGTGACAGTGAAATCGCCCATCTGGCCTCGTCCGGCATTATTAATCAAAAGGTCTACACGATAATTTGTTTTCTGGAGTTCTTTGTATATCCTTTCCGGCGTTTCCTCTTCACTTAAATCACCGGGTATTACCTTTCCGTTTACGCCGAAATCATCTTCCAGTTCGTCCTTTACTTCAATAAGTTCGTCCTCGCTTCTACTTACCAGAACGGGGTTGTAACCGTCATCCGCAGCCAGTTTTGCCAGTTCGTAACCTATTCCCTTCGAACCACCAGTAATCAGAGCTGCTTTCAGCTTTTTATCTTTCAAGCTATCACCTTCCTATAAAATTATACTTGCTGCATCTTTTAAAGTAATGGTGCTTTTACAATACATCCGACGGATAGAGTCCTTCACGTAAGGTCAAGGATTCTTCAATAGCTCAATTCTTTTACCTGTACAGGGTAATGCCATTTCGAGCTAAGAACCTCCGTCTTGGGTTCCTCAAACTCCCTTACCGAAGCTCAGTTAAAGGTACCCGAACCTCTCGCCAGGGTTTTTAGCTTGCTCCGAGGAAGTTTACTTATTAAGAAAATTAATGCAGGGTTGCGAGTTTTATGAGATACTTCTTATTCGGGCCCGAGCCTGGATTGCCTTGAATTGGCTGAGGATCAACTGAAGACGGTTTATAAGCTTCAGGGGCTAGTTTATTCGAAATTCTCGGTTTTCCTTGATACCATTATGTCCAAGTCTATAATCCCGATAAAATAAAAAATCGCCTTAGTTACGGGAGGCTAAATCCATGAGAGATGGATTTCTTGAAGAGGTCGGTAAGGAGGCCGGGACAGGCGATCTCAAGGTCAGGGTAGCCTGGGCTTACTATAAGGAGAACCTGACTCAGAAAGAAATATCGGATAGGTATAACATCAACCGAACCAAGGTCTATAGGCTGATTCGAGAGGCCAGAGAAGGCAATGTGGTGAGTATCGATATATCTCATCCCGATGCAAATTTGCTGAAAATGGAGAAAAAGCTCACGGGGCTCTACGAACTGGAGGACGCTCTGATCGTCCCCTACACTCCGGATGAAAACCTGATCAAAAAGATGCTTGGAGAGGCTGGAGGTTTTTTCCTTCGCAATAAAGCAGGCTGTTTTCCATCTCTTGGCGTCAGCATTGGTGGAACGCTTGAGAAGGTTGCCGAAAGTTACAAACCTACCGAAGAGCAGAGAAACAGAGAGGTCGACGTGGTTTCCCTCCACGGAAATTTGGCCGGGAACATAGCTACGACACCGTATTCAGTGGGGAACGTGATCGCCGACAAGCTGGGTGCGGATTTTTATAATATCTGGGCCCCGGCGGTGGCCGAGGACGCGGAGTCAGCGGAGGTCTTCCGTTCCGAAACCTGGGTAAAAAAGGTCCTCGAAAAGGCAGAGGGGGTAGAGCTAATGCTGACGGGGGTAGGGACGGTTAGTACTTCGGCGGAGGTTTTCAGAGAGCTGGATTATCTTTCCGAGGAAGAGATATCGAACCTGAAGCGGAAAGGGGCGGTAGGGGATGCCCTTGGTCAGTTTTTCGACGAGAGCGGGGAAATCATAGAGAACGGATTTCGAGATCGAATAGTTGGTATTTCCCTTGAAAAACTTCGCGGCAGGAGCGGTATCGTAGGAGTTGCTGGTGGTAAGAAAAAGTACGAGGGAATTCTTGCCGGGCTGCGAGGTAACTTTTTTAACGTGCTGATTACGGACGAATGGACCGCGCGAAAACTAATTGAGAAAAGAGAAAGGTAAGTTGGAAATAAAGCGAGCAGGGTTAGTAGTTTCTCAAAAAATTTTCATATTTCTAATGGAGGTTTCGTTATGAAGAATTTGCTGCGCTTTTCAATCTGTCTTCTGGCTCTCGTGATGCTTTTTGGGTCTTTATTGGCTCCCTCCGCCTATGCGGAAAACGGAGACTTTCAGGTGGCGTTCCTTGGAGACGTATTCGGTACAGGTGGTTTCTGGGACGTCGCCCGGGACGGCGTTGAACGAGCCGGCGAAGAGCTGGGAGTAAGTACGAAGATCGTAGAGATGGGAACGGAGCCATCTAAATGGGAGCCCGCCATTCGGAGCATGGCTGCTACGGGCCAGTACGATTTGATCATTACCGGGGCACCGACAAAAGTCGAGGTTCTGGAGAACCTGGCTCCGAGATTCCCCGACCAGAAGTTCCTTCTCTTTGACGCCAAGCTCAAGGGAGTAGATAACGTATATTCCGTAAGCTACGCGCAAAACGAGGGAGGGTTTCTCGGCGGAGTTTTTGCCGCGCTCGTGACTACTAGTGATAGTGGGGAACTGGAGTACGTCAATGGAGACGAGAAAACCATTGGGTTTGTAGGCTTAATGGACCATCCACTAATTAATGACTTTCTTGAGGGTTATCGGCAGGGTGCAAACTACGTGGATCCGGAAGTGGAGGTGCTGGTATCTTACGTAGGTGACATGAACAACCCGCCAAAGGCTAAGGAGCTGGCCAAGGTCCAGTTTGGGAAGGGGGCGGACATAATCTTTACCCCCTCCTCGGCAAACAACATAGGCGTCGTCGAAGCCGCTCAGGCTGAGGGTGGTTACGTGATTGGGAGCGATGCCAACCAGAACCCTCTTGCTCCGGGGGTCGTCCTGACAAGCGTGCTAAAAAAGGCCGGCTCCACGGTATTCGGCATCGTGAGGGAGGCTCTCTCCGGGATGGAAGGGGTAGATTTCGGGGAGACGGACAGGCTTGGCTATCCCGAGGGTACCGGGTTGGCAAAGGACGAGCACTATGTGGAACACGTCCCTGACGAAATCAAATTGAAGATCGCCGAGATCGAACGAGAGCTCGAGGAGGATAAGATAGAAGTAGAATCGACGCTGGAATAAAACGGGTTGAGCGATAAACTTTGAATATTGATGGAAGGGCAGGGAGGATATGGAAGAATCGGATGAATTTCTCCTCGAAATGGAGGGTATCGATAAGACTTACCCCAACGGTGTCAGAGCCAACAGGGATGTCGATCTTCGGGTAAAAAACCGCGAGATTCATGGTCTGCTCGGGGAGAACGGTGCTGGAAAGTCGACCCTGATGAAAGTCCTTTACGGACTTGAGGCCAAAGACGCCGGTACGATAAAGCTCGATGGAAAAAACCGGGAATTTCGGTCACCCAATGAAGCAATCCGCTCCGGTGTAGGAATGGTGCACCAACACTTCAAGCTTGCTCTCGATTTCTCCGTAGCGGAAAACGTGGTACTGGGCAGGGAACCGAGTTCCGGCATCAGGTTTGATAGAAAGCAGGCACTGGAGGTATCGGAGAGGCTCGCAAATGAATATGGATTCGATATAGACCCTGGTGCCAAAGTTAAGGATCTCTCCGTTGGAAAACGACAGTTCGTAGAGATCCTGCGTCTGCTCTACCAGGGAGCGGAAGTTCTTATCCTGGACGAACCAACGGCGGTACTCACCCCTCAGGAAACGGAGGACCTGATGAGTTCGCTTCGCCACCTGAAGGACGAGGGCCATACGTTGGTATTCATAACGCACAAGATAGATCGTGCCCTGAAGGCTTCCGACGTCGTCACGGTAATGCGAGACGGGGAAGTTGTGGCGGGACGAAAAGGAACCGGAATGAGTGACGAGGAAGTATCGAAACTGATGGTGGGTCGAGAAATAAACTTAGAAGTAGAAAAAGAACCAGTTCAGGACAGAGGAGCCGTTCTTCAGGTAAAGAATCTCTCAACACGGAACGAAGCCGATTTAAAAGTTGTTAAAGACGTCTCATTTTCGCTTCACGGTGGGGAAATCCTGGGTATCGCGGCGATACAGGGTAACGGGCAATCCGAGCTGGTGGAGGTTTTAGCAGGTCTTCACAGAGCTACGGAGGGTGAAATGATATTCAAAGGCGAACCCGTAGAAACTTCAGACCCCGGAAAGTTGCGTTCCATCGGAGTCAGTCACGTGCCCGAGGATCGGATGGAAACGGGCGTCGCGGCGGAAGGAACCGTGACGGAGAATTTAACTTTACCATACGTGGACGATCCGGGGTACAGCAGGGCCGGCTTCTTGAATAAAGGTAATCTAAAAAGAAAATCGAAGGAACTGATTGAGGAGTATGACATTCGTGTCTCGGATTCAGAAGCGCCGGTAAGTTCTCTTTCTGGCGGAAACGTGCAGAAAACCATTCTCGCAAGGGAACTCTCCAGGGGTCCACTTTTGCTCCTTGCTGCTCAACCGACCAGGGGGCTGGATATAAGGACAAAACGTTTCGTCTGGAACGAACTCCTCGCTCGTCGTTCCGAGGGCACTGCGGTATTACTTGTATCATCCGATCTACCGGAGCTGAGGGCTCTCAGCGACAGGATTGCCGTGATGTACGGAGGAGAGATAGTTGCGGTATTCGATGATCCGGAAAAGATCAGTGATGAAGAAATCGGACTCTACATGATGGGAGCGAAAAGGCAAAAACGCAAAACGGAAGGAGGTTAGGTATTACCAGAAAAGATCTTTTAGATTATCTCAGCACCTGGATGGGGCTAGTCTTCGCGCTCTTTATTGGGGTAAGTGCCGGCTTTATTGCCATTGTTCTGACCAGTTCAGCTCCACTGGACTCTATCCGTGTATTTCTTACCGGACCGTTTTCCAGTATATATTGGTTTGGAACTACTCTAAACAGGGCGATACCTTTGATCTTTGTGGGGTTGGGGATAGCGATAGCCTTCAAAGCCCGGGTGTTCAACATCGGCGCTCAGGGTCAGCTCTACCTGGGCGCGTTGTCCGGCACACTGGTAGGAGCTTTTCTTGGCCTTCCCCCTGTACTCCACGTCTCAGCCGTAGTGATCGCTTCGGCGCTAGCCGGAGCTTTATACGCCTTTTTGCCGGGCCTGTTCAAGGCACGCTGGGGGACGAACGAGATCGTGACGACGCTCATGTTCAACTTCATAGCTACGCATCTGGTAGCCTACCTGCTGGCCAATCAGCTCCAGGATCCGACAGCCAACTACAACGTCTCTCCTGTAGTTCGGAGTAGCGCCCGCCTTCCGGAAGTACTATCCCCGTCACCCCTCCACGCGGGAATATTTATAGCCCTCCTGGCGGCGATTCTCGTTTATCTATTTCTCGAGGGGTCAGTTTTCGGGTACAAATTGAGGCTCTCCGGAATTAACCCGGATTTCTCCCGCTACGGTGGGATGAACCGAGAACTAATCATCATCGGTGCTATAACCCTGAGTGGAGCTCTGGCCGGTTTAGGTGGTGGGATAAGAATTATCGGCGCCCAGGGAAAATTGACTGAGGGATTTCTGCCAATGGTGGGTTACGACGCGATAAATATATCGCTCATTGCCAGAAACAACCCGCTCGGTGTGGTTCCTGCGGCCCTGTTTTTTGCATACCTGGGCGTCGGAGGAGAGGTTGCGGGGGTATTTACCGACGTCTCTCCTCATCTCGTCAATATAATCAAGGCGGGAATCTTTTACCTGGTTACCGCGCAGGCGCTGTTCCAGTTCGTTAGTAAACTAATCGACCAGGATAGAGTGGGGGAGGTAGGATGATCGAAGCGCTGGAGTACCTCCTGCCCGCGGCTTTCCATGCCGCAACGCCTATACTTTTTGCCGCCCTGGGGGGCTTGTTGACTGAACTTTCCGGTTACATCAACATCGGACTCGAGGGTACGTTACTGACGAGTGCATTTTTTGCCGTCGTGGTTAGTATGTTAGTTGGCAATGCCTGGGTCGGGCTCCTGGCCGGGGTTGTCTCCGGGGTACTGATATCGCTTTTGCTCGCGGGGGTACTTCTCAAATTACGAGCTAACGTGGTCATTGCCGGGTTTGCAACGAATCTACTGGCGACGGGAGGAACGGTATTTTTAATGTCCACGTGGTTTGGTGAAGAAGGAGTACTTCGTTCCTCAAATATGCCGGTGATACCTACTGTCGATTTACCTCTCATCGATCGAGTACCCCTGCTAGGCCCGGCCCTTAACGGCCACAGCGTGCTCGTCTACCTGAGCTGGATCGCCGTTGGTTTGGTTGCTTACCTGATCTACCGTACTACCTGGGGACTGCACTTGAGGGTCACCGGGGACAGCGAAGAAACTGCGGTTTCCACCGGTATAGACGTCGACCGAATCCGGTTGCAGGCCTTCCTGCTTAGCGGATTGCTAGCCGGGCTTGGGGGCTCTTATCTCTCGCTTGGGTTGTCACAGTTCTTTATGCGCGGGATGTCGGCCGGGCGCGGCTTCATAGCGCTGGCAGCCGTATACTTCGGAGGGTTTAACCCGATTGGTGCCACTCTGGCCTCGCTTCTGTTCGGTTTTGCAGAGGGGACCGCAAACTACTTCCAGTCGCTCGGTATACCCTCGCAGCTGCTCGAAATGACGCCCTACGTATTGACCGTTCTGGCTCTGGTGATTTATTCTATCAGGGAGAGTCCTGACTATAGAAAGACAGAAAAAGAGACTTCGAAATCGCTTTAGAAGGAGGTCTTCATGGAAAAATCGGATTTGCTTGAAAGTGTCACCGGATGCCTTGCCGGTGTTGCAATTGGTGATGCCATGGGCCTGCCAACACAGTTCATGACGCCGGAAGGGATAAAGGCGGAATTCGGCCAAATAGAGGGATTCGAAGCCCCGCCGGACTGGCATCCTTATGGGGACTCAACGCCTGGCTCGGTTACCGACGATACCGAACAGACCCTGGCGCTGGCAGATGCCCTTATCGCGGAGGGAGGTGACCTTACTCCAGCTGGTACTGCCGAAGCATTGCTTGGCTGGGCGAGGGAGCACGATTTACTCGGTACGGATGAGATCGGCCCCAGTACGGGCAAGGCACTCAAGGCAATTGAAGGGGGAAAGAATCCGAAGGAAACCGGTTTCAGTGGCACCACGAACGGTGCTTCCATGCGGATAAGTCCGATCGGCCTGATTCATCCTCTGGTTCACGAAAAGGAAAAGGAGAAGTTGGGGCGGGCAGTTAGGAGAGCCTGTACGCCAACTCACAACACTCCCATAGCTATCGGAGGGGCGACGACCGTTGCAACAGCTATTGCCGAAGGGGTATCCGGTACCGAAAATATTGATAGGATTATCAGGACTGCAAAAGAAGTAGGCGTTACCGCCTTCAGAGAATCGGAGGAAGAACTACCCAGGGTGTCGGAAATCAACGAAGAAAAGAAGATGAACCTGCTGCTGGGAAGGGTAAGTCCCTCACTATCCCGGAGGATCGAGATGG
>CAZWZR010000050.1:0-9595 GCA_964638365.1 uncultured Thermotogae bacterium
CGTGCTTATTCTTCGAAAAGTTTGGTCATAATGCCTGCGATTAATCCACCGACGGCGTCGTCGATGAAAGGAGGCAACTCGCCCAGAATCCCGGGTTTTTTAGTATCATAACGGAAGAAGTTAAATAGGGCTTTTTTACCCCCTATATACTCCGCAACGTTTATCCCGAGGAGTTCATCAGCCACCAGATGACCGGGGTCGCCTTCCAGCCGAAACCGATCCCTCTCCTTTTCCAGGTGGAAGCTGGATGCGACAAGAAAATGAATATTGGGATCTTCCGAATACCTTTCAAGTAGCTCGAGAAACTCTTCGCGGATTTCTTCTCTCTCGGCACCCCCAACCAGGAGCTCAAAGCCAGAAGAAATTATCTCCTCTCGGCTTATACCTCGTTCTTTCAACCGATCGAGTACGTTTCTATCCGGCCTGTATCCGTTATTTTCCCTTAATGCCTCTCCGACACCCTGTTTGACCAATTCATACGTGGTTTTTCCGATTTCAGTACCTGTACCCGCGTAGTCGGTACTCCCGACACCTGTATTATTCGGAGTCGCGACGGCGATGGCATCCGTCGGGGTTCCGGTTATAGCAGCACCGTTTTCCAAAATATCCAGTTCCTTCAGAGCCGAGACTTTTGCCTCCGTGATCACGATAAAGAGGTTGGCCATGGCCGTTGAAGTTATGTCCACGTCGGCAAATAACATGACGTTGATAGTGTTATGTGAAGATCGACCTGGAGAGTCGTTGACTCCAGCCGTCAGTGCTACTTTTACGGTCCCCGTATCAGTGCGGGCTTCCTTGGTGAATGCAGTTTTAACGTCTACAGCCGTGAGGAAACCGACTACGTCTTCTATTTCCCCAGAAGAGAGCGACAGCCTGTCGCGAAAATAATCTTCAACCGGACCTTCGTGGCCAGCGGTGGTAGTGTGGTTAACGATCCTTTTGGCCTCTTTCAAACCTCCATTTAATGGAGCAGAACTCAAAACTCTAAAGTCACCGAAAAATTCAATAAATTGGTCGGTTTGCCGTATCTCCAATTTTCCTCCTCCCACTCAAAGGATTACTGGCTGTACTCGAAGGCCCTTTCCACCCTGCTCAGACCGGAAGGGTGGTCTCGAAAAAGGACCTCGACCCATTTTGGGGGTGCCGGATTCCCCAGATTTTGCTGGGAAAGTTTAACCAGGGCTTCCCCTAATGCTTTTGGGTTATCAACAAGCTTCAAGCTAAACCCATCGGCAACCCTTTCTCTTACGCGAGAGACCCAGTTCTCCAGCGGTGATAAAGTGAAAAGCAAAAGCTCCATCGCACCGAGAATTACGGGAAGAGCCGATACGTTCGTGCCCAGACCGAAAAAGGAAATCATTGGATCGAAGAAGGTCGCAATTAGATAAAAGCCGAGCAGGCTAAATAACGATTCTACGAGCAGTAGGATCCAGATGTCATTGTATTTATGATGACCCATTTCGTGGGCCATGACTGCTGCGATTTCCTCTTCCGAATAGTTTTCTATCATGGTGTCCGAGAGGATAATTCTCCTGCTTGAGCCTATGCCCGTAAGAGCGCCTATACCCTTGCTGGTCTTTTCGCTGGCCTTCATGTTAAACACTCCCAGAATTTCCAGCCCGGCTTTTTCTGCGAGTTCTTCCAGTTTTTCCTTCAGGCTTTCCTCCTCTATCGGTTCGAAATCGTAAAACAGGGGCATGAGCACCGTCGGAGCAATAAATTGAATAAATACGGTTATCGCGGTAGCGGCAAGCCATATCCAGATCCACCAATTTGTCGTATTATTGATCATCCAGAAAAGCAGCAGAAAACCGACAAGAGAAAGAACCGAACTGATGCCAAGTCCCTTAAGCTGGTCGCCAAACCAGCCAGCCAAGCCCTGATTCGATAGCTCGTACTTGTGTTCCACCCTGTAACTGAGCCAGCCAGTCGGTAAATCAAGCAAGAAGAAGCCAAGCGAAAAAGCAAGTATGTAGATAGTCCTTACCAACCAGCGGTTCTTAAGGAATTTTCGTAAAAATTCGAAAAACGGTTTTGTGCCTAAAAATGCAAACCCGGCAAGGGCGCCAAAAGAAATAATTGAACCTACTACCTTGATGATTAAGTTATCCCTGTCGTAATCCTTTGCCTTTTCGTAAGCGTCCATGTCGAAACCGTATTCTCGCAGCTTCTCTTTTGTGTTCATTTCTTTTTCATCTCACCACCATTTTTCAGCCAAACTCGGATTAAAAATAATAATTCTCTGACCTTGCTTAGCCGAATTCACGTTCTTAAATCAAAATAATAACGTCCAGCTCCGGGGGTCGAAAGAGCTCTTAAAGATTATTCGGCACAAAATGAGGGCCCTTATGACGTGCTTTAATGGCTCAGCTCGTTGTTAATCCTGAAGGCTAAGAGGCACTTCACCTAAAAAACAAAAAATATGTAGAATAGTTGCTTTACCGGGGATACAATGATTCGTCTATTAGTTCCTCTTACTGCCCTTTCTAAAAGCGAAGAAGAGTAAAAAGAGCAGGGCGACCAATAAAAGTGGTTGCCAGAATATTAACCCCAGAACCGCCAAAGCGATGAAAATCGGCACCCCAAACACCAGTTCCAAAAGGCCGAAGAATAGTCCGAATACAAGCCCAGCTAGCCCAAGTATTATGCCAAAAATCACAATAAAGAGATGAAATATTGAGCCAAAAATAAAACCCATAATTAGTTACCTGCTTTACTTGATTTCAATGTCGGAAACGGATCGGTTTTGTCTTATTTGGGTCGAAAATCATCGATCAAATCCGACTTTTCTCTCCAACCTCCGCCCCATCCTTAACTTCCACTGTATTGGAGTACTCAAGTTTGCCAATAATGCAGTCCTCTCCGACAACAAGGTCGTCTCCTCTTACCGAATCGGCCTCAACGCCTTCCAGGTTCACGGTATCCCCCTCGATCACGGAAGTTTTGAGAACCCCGCCACCAAATTCAGCTAAGTAGTCATCTATTTTTCGGGTAAAACGAGAAACGCCGCTGGATATTTTGCTTTCGTCAAGTTCCAGATCAAACCCGAGCTTCTCTCCTGCCTTACTCAAACCGCGTTTGAAGCCCCTGACTCCTCCCTCGACTTTTTCACTATCTATCGCTTCGGAAACCCCTTTCTTCCTGATAACTATCTTTTCCCCTCCGACTTTTTCCACGTGGTTCTCGCTCCCAAGCCAGATATCAATTTCGTCGGCAGTGAGCAGGCCCTCTATCGAAAAACTACCCCGAGAAGTAAAATCATCGCATTCAACGTTTCCCGTTACGTTAGAGGAGCCAGCAAAATAAGTACTTTCCGAAATTAAATCCGATTCGACATTTAAAGAACCGTAAGATCTTAACTTACCAATCCTTGTTGCTCCTTCAACGTGCAAGCTCCCCCTCACGGTCACGGAATCTGCTTCTAGAGGACCTTTCACCGTACACTTGCCCGTCACTTCCAGTTCTTCGACGTCAAGCTGCCCCTGGAATTCTCCCGATCCAGCAACGAAAACTTCTTCGGCAGAGGCATTTCCGGTCACACGACCGGTCCCGGATATATTAATCGATCCGTAATCGCCACCATTTATACTGCCGGACCCCGTAATCCGTATTTCTTCCCGGTAATCGTTATCACTCATTTTTCTCGTCACCACGCTCAAAATCCTCTTCGGAATATTCCAGGGAGTCAGGATTTACTTCTTCCTCTTCCTTATCGGTCAGATAGAGATAACCCCTGTAAGCCAGGAAAATGATAAGAGCGACAATAAGTAAGTTATAGATGGACTGGAAAGCAAAACCAACCAGAGACCCGAGGAACGTCCCAATTCCCTGTAAAACCCATACGAAGAGACTAAAAATCGAACTCAGCAGTGCTCCCGCCAGAATAAAGACCAGCAAGACTATACCACCAAGCAGAAGCAAGAACTTCCAGTCTCCTTTTACGTTGAAGCGCATTGTCTCACCTTTAATTTACCGGATTCTCCCTCATGTTTAATTTTATTTCTTTTACTTCTACAGCCAGGTCAACTACTTCAATGATATCTACGGTTTGGTCAAAATTCACCTCTCCGTCAGTGAGCAGGCAAAATTCCGGAATCAAATTTTCCCTCTCGCTAGAACTAAAGCTTTTCTCTGCCACTATTAGTTTTTCGCTGAAACTCTCCCTATTCCCTTCGGAGACAAGAGTCTCCAGCGCAAGATAGATGGGCTCACTTCTGAGACCCGCTTCCTTCAGCCTGGAAAATACTTTTAAATTCAAAAGATCGGAGAAGGAAAGGTGTTTTTTCGGTCCAACGATTTCCTCGTAAGGTTTTATCAGCCCCGCATCGAACCATTCGTAGCTGGACATTGCTGACTTTTCGTATTTCTTTTCCACGATTTCCGGTGAAAGTAGATCTGCTATCTCGCTTAAAGTGTTTTCCTCTTTCAATTCCTTTATTTTTCCTATCCTGGTAAGGATTTTCTCTTTGGGTAAAAAGCTTTCCTGGCCTGTTCGAGTCGATTTGTGAATTATCCACTTGTCAGGAATAAGCCCTTTCCTCTTCCAGCGATAGAACTGACCATAGGAAATTCCGGTTTCCTCTAAGATATCCTTTTTAGAAATAAGTTCTTCAGTCATATTTTAACCAGTATAACATAACAGTGTTACGACATCAAACCACCCCATAGTTTATCTTGACACGGCCAGCTGAGAAAGACGGAGGTTCGACTTTGAATTAAGGTTAAATTGGTTTAATATTTCATGGTAAAAAAACATCCATTAAGGTGATTAATACAAATGGCTAAAATCCGCAGAATGGTACTGGATATAATGAAGCCTCACGAACCGTCGGTTATAAGCTATTCTTCCGAACTGGCCGACCTGGAATGCGTCGATGGCGTAAACTCATCCATGGTGGAGATTGACCACGAGGTAGAAAACATCAAGGTAACCCTGGAAGGAGATGACGTTGATTACGACAAAGTAGAGGGGATAATAGATCGCCTTGGCGGAAGCGTTCATTCCGTCGACAAGGTTCTGTGCGGAAAGGCAATTGTTAAAGAGCTTACCACGCCTCAGGATTGATGCCATTATGACACCTACTTAATAGCTATTGCTTAATCATCTAACTGTAGCTTATACCTCTCAACTAATTTCTAAGTTCTGCTTGGATTGATCCACGATTTCCTCCTTAGGATTTACCAATTTGAGAACGTTTTTTGATTCCGCGACCAACCTTTTTGTAAAAGATTTTTGCAGAGTTTCCTGCTATTTGAGGGGGTAAAACCTGCCCAAATGAACCTCGAAAATCTAGAACTTGAAGCCGCAACCAGAGGAATGATGGATGGCACTCTTTCGACCCTTGGTGTCGTTATCGGTGCTCAGGGGGCAACCCCGGAGGTCATTATAGCTGCGGGAATTTCCGGCGGAATTGCGAATAGCTTTTCAAATATATTTGCCGCATTTACTGCATACGAAACGGAATTAATGGTGGAGCTAAATAACATAAAGGACGCAATGCTTCGAAGGGATCTGGAAGATACGGAACTCTACAACGAAGGCAAACATGAAGTCCATAAACAGAGCCTCGCGGACGGAACAGCTACGATATTTGGTGCCCTGGTTCCCGTGCTCCCCTATTTTTTCTTCCGGCCCGGTCTTTCCATATATATTGCCGTAGCTATGACAGCTCTGCTTGGCTTGATCGTCGGGGTCGTAATGGGTAAGCTCTCGCGCCGGAGCATGATTAAATCGGGCTTAAAAATGGCGGTTTCAGCAATAGTAGTTGGTGTAATTTCCGCTTTCGTCCAGTCCGGATTAAGTTCGGCACTTCCCGGCTCGTAACCGGATCCGGTACTATCCTAATCTTCCCCGCCGGCCCAGGAACTAGACAGGATCACGTAGTCCAAACCAGGCGGGCTAAAATCCGGAGCTTAAGTAGTCAAGCTAAAGGGTCTTTTTCAGGATTTTAAGCCAGCTTAGCAGTTGCTGGGTAATCAGGAAGTGTTCCTTTACCTGACTTCGGGCACTTCCTCCCAGTTTAGCGCCGAGCTCCGGGTTTCCCAAAATTTTGGATACTTTATCCGCTACCTCTTTGTAGTCCTCCGGATCGACGAGAAGGCCCGTCTCTCCATCGTTTACCTGAAGAGGTATCCCGCCGACGTCGGACGCAACCACTGGACTGCCCTTCCATAGTGCTTCGGTGACAGTAAGCCCAAAGCCTTCTTTCAAAGACTTCTGTAGGATTACTGACGATACTCGCTGAACCACGTTTACAAGTATATCACTCTCTTTATTAATGACGATTATGTCATCTCTACCCGAAGCTTTTTCCATGACACTCTCGTAAATCCCCGGTCCCTCGGGGTCGTCTATTGCCATAGATCCCAGCAGGACCAGCCTGCAATCGACCTCCTCTCGTACGCGATCGAATACCTCGATTACTCCTTCTGGGTCCTTCCACTTGTCGAAGCGGGAAATCTGGCTGATTATAGGCTTATCGTTCGGTATATCGTACTTGTTGAGGTATTTCTCTATGGTCTCTTCGTCGATCCCCTTGTTTTTAACTGTTAGCGGGTCGATTGACGGGTGAATAATATCCGATTCCACGCTTATGTCGCTGGATATAAAGTCCTGTGCGGAAAAAATTGCCCTGTCATAACGAATTATGAACTTCTTCAGGTAGTCCCAGACTTCCTGGTTCGGCTCGGATAGGTCAATATGAGCTCGCCAGATCCAGGGCTGTCTTTTCTTGAAATAACGGATCAGGGGAAGTGGCTGGGGGTCATGGATTACTACAATATCGTGATCTATATGAGAATAACTCGAAAAACGCCGATTGGTCCTGGTGTATACGGATTTTTTCAGCTTTGAGAAGTTGATGTCCTCTCCCTGGAGTGCGTTGTGGAACTTCTTCGTCACGTTAAAGAAGTCATGGCTTCCGTGGAGGATCCTCCAGTCGACCTCAATTCCGAGGTCGCTCATCAGCGGTACCAGGTGGTCCAGTATCTCCGCCACACCGCCACCTTGATAACTGGAATTAACGTGCAGAACTTTCTTTCCGTAAAGGCCTTTGCTTTCCCGAAATATTTTCGAAATTATCTTATCTCCAACTATATCACGGTAATCTTCAATGTGTTTCATGATAACACCTCGATCAAAAAACCGTTCATAGTCGTGTTTTTGCTCAGTTCAAAGAGGCTACTCCAGAGAAGTAAGAGCTCACTCAACTACCACGAAACATATCCACCAGCTTATCCTTCCTCTCCGCCCCGTTTTCTAACTTTTTCATTTCTTCGTATATTTCGTCGGTTTTTACAAGCGAAAAACCGTATAGTTTACAACCCTCTTCGAGTTCTTTTTCGAACTGCTTTGACCTGTCTTTCGGATCTTCGTCGGCGTAACCATTTACGACGAGAACTCCCTGGGGGTCGTCATTCTCGTAGATCTTTAGGTCGTTTATACCACGGACGAGTTCGTGATAGGGCTTTACCCCTACAGGACCCCCGACTTCCGTACCCACCTTTACCGCAAATTGGGAGCCGTCGGGTGACTTAACCCTTAAATCGATTCCCGACCTTCCCTCCTCGGCGTTCAGATCCAGCCGTTTCAAAACCCGAAGCAGGACCTTCTTCAATCCGAAATCCGTTCTGACCGGGAGAAGTTCTTTAAAAGCGCCCAATAAGTAAAGTTCCTTCTGTTTTGTCTCCCTGGTGGCCTGCAGTTCTTCAATTTGGTCGTCCAATTCGTTTATCTCGGACTGAACGCTTTCCTCGTCTGAGATCCGGTATCCCTCCAGCCAGGAAGGTGCGGGAGTCAGGCCATCCCGGAGAAGTTTTTCGACAGCTTCAAGAAATTCTTCCCCGCCAGCCAGCTCGGACGGGAGGAAAAAGATTTTACCGCCACCGACCTCGTAAGCAAAAGCGGCTATATTTCCTGCCGGTGTCGAGGCCAAAACATCAATACTCTCATCTTCTAAAAGGCTCGAATCCTTTACAGCTACCTCGTACGATATATCCTCGTTGTGAGACATGAGAAACCCGGCTATATGGGATCCTCTTCTCATAACGTTCAACCTTTCGCCCCCACCTTTGCTGAGGTTAAGTCGGTTCAAAACATCACCTTCTTTCAGTCCCGGAAGCCAGGAGTAAATATAGACTTCCTCTTCCTCTTCTCGGTCGATGACTTTTAAAGGGCGCCCTGGTTTCCTTAATTTACAGAATAGAGGCCCGTGTCCTTCCCTCATAAGGTCCAGAACCTCTTCTCTGCGAGCATCCATGAGATTGAGCAGGCCGCGAGACAACCCACGATCATCTTCAGGATTAGTCCTAAAAGAGCCGTCTCTTCCGGGTTCGAGGTAATTAGTCCAGAGAGGACTTATCTTGGCCGGATCTATGAAAACTGCATCGTAATCGGAAAACGAGTCAGCCTGTTCAAATTTAGCCCCCTCAACTCTTATAACATCTTCTCCCTCAGGTTGGCCGAGACCCCAGCCTATATCCAGAACCTTCGAATCTTTCGAGCTTTTGATAAGCTCCCCCTTTTAATTTTGTCGAAAATAGATTTTCGGCCCAGCAATTTTCGGTTTTTATAAAGTTAGACTTACCATAATTGATAATTTTAATTAGTCGGACAAACTAACTAGGCTCGATTTTCCAGATAGATATTAGCAGTACCGAAGATTTTTTTCAATTATCGAGGTTGGCCGGGAAAAGTTTTATCTTCTCATGCCGACGCATTGAATCTGTTTCCTTTAGGTGTTTGGGGTTTTCCGCTATAGTTATCCAAATATTTATCAAGAGAACGACTTAAGGGAGCAAACAGAATGGTAAAACCGAGAACGGTAGCAATCCTGGCCGGCGGAGTCGTGTCGGTTTCTTTTGCGGCCATTTTTATCAGACTTTCTTCTGCACCACCCCTGGCAATATCATTCTACCGTATGTTTTTCGCTACCGTATTCATATCTCTATATGCTCTTTACCGGGGTGATATTGCTTCTCAACTTGGTAAGTTATCCCGGAAGGATTATGGCCTGCTCGTTCTCGCCGGGCTGTTTCTGGCAGTCCATTTCGCGTTCTGGGTGACTTCTTTGAGCCACACCAGTGTTGCCAGTTCGGTCGTCCTTGTAACCACCCAACCGCTGTTCATCGTACTTATCGAAAGCTTATTCCTGGAGAAGAGGCCATCAAAAAGTTTTCTGATTGGTCTGGTAGTCGCGGCTCTCGGCAGTTTCTTGATCGGTTTCGGTGACTTCCACGGGGCGGAGTTTGCGCTGGTAGGGGACGTATTAGCCCTGCTCGGGGCAGCAATGGCTGCCGGATACTTTTTGGTGGGTGGGGAGGTCCGAGATAGAATAGACATCATACCCTATATTCTGATGGTTTATGGTATCAGTTCGGTTTTTCTCCTGGTTTTCTGCCTGGCTGGCGGGGTGCCGTTGGTCAGTTACAGCCCTTATAACTATTCGCTGTTTCTTTTGCTGGCAATTATACCGACCCTTATCGGACATACGGCATTTAACTGGCTCTTAAGCGAGGTTAAGGCATCGATGGTTGGCGTGACAATCCTGGGGAGCCAATCGGCTCTTCCCTCCTGGCTATAGTTTTCTTTGGTGAA
>CAZWZR010000051.1:0-9573 GCA_964638365.1 uncultured Thermotogae bacterium
TTCTACCCCCGGTGTCGGGATAGGTCGAAGTATTGGACAATTTTCTTTGGTAACAAGCTGACACTTAAACCAACCATCACAGCGGGGCTGGAAAGCCCCGCCTATCGTTGTGGTTATTTTGTTCTAATCCGATAGCCGAGGTTTTCGAACCCCGGTGTTGACTTAGTTTGAAGTATTGGGCCATCAAATTCGGTCAAATTGAGTTCGTGGCTTCAACACTTCAACCAACCATGACAGCGGGCCTAGAGAGGCCCGCCTATCGAAGAATTGAGTTGGGAAATCACTAAGTCTAGGTGTGTTAAAAACAATAACGGTAATAAAGAGGTATCTATTCTCTTTTAATTTACAAAAAGCATTTAGCAGGAAGGAAAAATTCTTGAAAGACAAATAAATATAAGGGAAGGAGGAAACGCAAAGCTACGGCTGAAGGGGATTGGTGCTATATCCCCTCAGTCGATGCGTATAAGGGCAATTTTCCTCCTCCCCCCTATCTCAGTAGTATTCTTTTAAAGGAGACAAATTGCTGGTACATCAAACCTGCGCGATCTTACCTTAACTGATTTTAGTATAATGGAAACGAATTGGTTTGCAAACCATGTGATTCTGGCGCCCAAAAGGATCAGTATCTATAAGTGCTCGATCTCCACTTCCATCTCCTCCAGTTCGACCGTAGCTACGGTCCTCCTATCGGTGACCAGACCACAGACCTCTCCCGGGTTGAGTACGAACGGCCTGCCTTCCTTTACTTGGACCTCGTGGGTATGGCCGTAAATCACCAGATCGGGCACCGTGCTTCCCTTCAGAGCCTCTATCAAACGGGGCTGATGCATAAGAACTACTTTCTTGCCGGCCAGTTCGAGCTGATGCGGACCGCGCTCGATCCGCCCGACGTCCTCCTCGTCGAACCGGCGCCGCAGGAATAACCGATCCCCGTCGTTGTTTCCGAATACGCCGACCAGTTCGGATTCGAGCCGGGACAAAGGTGCCGCCGTCAAAGGTGAGATATAGTCCCCGGCATGGAGGACTAAATCCACGTCTTCCCCGTTGAAAAAGTCAACTGCCTCACCCAGCAGATCGAGTCGCTCGTGGCTGTCCGACATTACGCCGATCTTATCGACCTGATCTCCCTCCATTATTTCACCCCTCTAGAAGAGTTAATCCAGTTTCTTTCTGTACCTGCCCAGCGCCAGGAGCGGGAAGTAATGGCGGTAAAGGACGTATCCTATGTAGAAATCGCCCGGAAAGCCAGTACCGGTGTAGTTCTTCTCTTCCCAGGTCCCCTCTTCAGTCTGTCTTTCCAGCAGGTACTCAACTCCGCGTTTCGTTGCCTCGGAATCGGTCTCGCCCACAGCTATCAGGCTAATCAGTGACCAGGCAGTCTGGGAAGGAGTACTTTCCCCTTCTCCGGCAAGCTCGGGGTTGGAGTAGGACTCCACCGTCTCGCCCCAGCCACCGTCGTCGTTCTGGTGCTCCTTTATCCAGTCCACGGCCTTTCTGACATAGGGTTTTGACATGTCCTCGCCGATCTCCTTCAGGGCGGGTAGGACTGAGCCGGTTCCGTAAATGTAGTTAACGCCCCAGCGTCCAAACCAGGAGCCGTCCTCGTTTTGCTTCTCCTTGATGAATTCGTAACCTCTCTTTACCGGCCTGTCCGAGAGGTCAAACCCCATCATGCCCATCATTTCGATGACGTGGGCAGTAACGTCGACCGTTGGAGGGTCGATAATCGCGCCGAAGTCCGCGAAGGGGATCTCGTAGAGGAGTTCGTTGTCGTTATCCCTGTCGAAAGCTCCCCAGCCGCCATTGGAGGACTGCATGGCCAACAGCCACTCCAGCCCTCGTTCCATTGCTTCTTTTTTCTCGCTTTCCCTGTCCGAGAGGGTAATTTTATTCAGGGCAATAACTACTTCAGCCGTATCATCCGTATCGGGGTAGTTCTCGTTGGCAAACTCGAACGCCCACCCACCGGGTTCTACGTCCTCCTTGACGTCCACGGCCCAGTCACCTTTCTCCCTGATCTCCTGATCGAGCAGGAAGCTACCGGCCTTATCGAGCGGCTCGGCATCCCCGGGCACGCCTGACTCAACCAGCGAAATGACACCCCAGGCGGTATCCCAAACCGGGGACACGCAGGCCTGTATCTTCTTCTCTTCGCCCCATTCCCGGGAGAAAGATTCCAGTCCTTCTACACCATTCTTCATAACCGGGTCGTCGAGAGAATAACCGAGCGTATCCAGTGCCAGCAGGGAATACACCCAGGGCGGTTGGATTCCTCCCCAGCTTCCGTCGGCCTCCTGTCTTTCCAGAATCCATTCTTCACACTTCTCAATAGCCTTATCTCTGCCAGGCTGCCAGGGAAGCTTGTCGTATATATTTAAAGCATCGTCCGCGATCTGAAAAAGCCTGGACCAGGAAAACAGGGGGTAGTCCTCCTCGTCGTCATCTTCTACGACACCATCCCAGTCCTCCGGGAACAATTCCGGCAAGCTCTTCTCTTCGGGAAGCTCGTGCACGGGTCTCTTGCTCATGACTATCAGCAGCGGTACGATAGTACCCCTTGCCCAGGACCCGAACTCGTAGATGTTTATCGGGAACCAGTCCGGGAAGAAAATCAGCTCGGGCGGCATTGCCGGGACGTCGTCCCAGTCCCAGATACCGAACAGGCTCAGCCATATTTTCGTAAATACCCTGGCTTTCGGTATACCACCGCGATCCATGATGAACTCGCGGGCTTTTACCAGTTCCTCGCTATCCGGTGATTCACCGGCCAGTCGAAGGGCAAAATAGCATTCAATGGTGGTGGAGAGGTTACCCTTGCCACCGGGGAATATATTCCAGGACCCATCATCCAGTTGTTTCCCTTTGAGATAATTTGCAATCTTGTCCCACTCGTCGTGGTCCTGTATTTCCAGGAACTCCGTCAACATCAGGTGCTCGGCTTCGATGGTCGGGTTGCTTTTGAAGTCCCCCTGCCAGTAACCATCTTCTTTCTGAATTTCAAAAAGGTGTTCCTGGGCAGAATCTATTACGCTATCAAGTTTCTCTCGTGATACGGTCTTTTCCAAAGTACTTCAACCTCCTTTTTTCCAGATTGCAACTATGCTTATTTATCGTAGTTTATCAACCAAAGAATCACAAGGATTACGGTGAATCACCACGTCACAACACATCTGACTCCCCCCACATCTCAACTACTTCAACGGAAGAAAATCTTCAACCTTTGGGGTGAGGCTATTGACTCCATGAATGATGCTGGACCCTGCTTCAGCGCAGGATAGCGGTGTTGTATCTTCATAGAAGCTTTTCACCTGCTTGGGTCGGTATTTTTAAAAGGGGATAAAAGACACAGGTAAGTTCCCATTTAACAGAGTAGCAGAGACCTTTAGATCTAGGCAAAATAATCAAAGACGGTACGGATTATTGTTTGTTTTGAATGGAAGCCTAAAGGCTTCCGCTACAAAAAGCAAAACAACAACTCCGACAGGAAAATTTTTTGCTGTAGTAGAAGTCTTTATAGTTCCATTGTATTAAATAGAGAATTTTGGAAGGCTAAAGCCTTTCGCTACAAAAAAACCAAAATAACAAATCCAAACGGACAAATTTGTTGTTGTAGCGGAACTCTTTAGAGTTCCATAGCACCAAACTGGCAAATTATGGAAGCCTAAAGGCTTCCGCTACAAACAAAAAACGACAAGCTCTACAAGCAAATCGGTTGGGGTAGCGGAACCCTTTAGGGTTCCATGACCCTTATATGAAGAATCCAGATTCGGATGAGAAAAACACTAACCCGTTAGGTTATCCGCGAAACTTTTCGTATAATCTTCTGGTTGAGTTTACCATTAACAGTTAGTGAATAACGAGGCAACGAAAAGCGGAGGTCAATATTGAATATACCCGAATTCGAGCGGATGATGGAGGATGAACTGGATTCGAAAGTATCGGTTGGAGTCTCGACTCTTACCTACCCGCACGATCCCGTACGGGCAATCGAGGAGTTCGTCGAGGCCGATCTCGACCCTCGAAGGGTTGAGATCGCACTTGGCAAGCCGCTGGAGAACCAGGAGGAGGTCAATCAGAAACTGATAGAACTAAAAGAGGAACATGGCTTGTCCTATTCCGTCCACGTGCCTTTTCTCTATGACGACCTCGCACATCCCGAGGAGGGGATCCGAAAGGCTTACGTCGACCTGGCACGGGATTCGATCGACTCTGCCGCGCAGCTGGGTGCCAACCACTTAGTCGTTCACCCTGGAGATCGGTTTTTCGACAGGGTGCTCCCTCCCTCAGAAGCACTGGACCCGCTCAAGATCCCGCGAGATGATTACGTCCGTAATTCGCTGCGATCCTTGAGCGCTTTATCGGAGTACGCCCTGCCCCGGGAGGTAGATCTGCTGGTCGAAAACCTGGCCGGCGGGCTCTGCGACGTCCCGGAAGAAGTCGAACGCCTGGTCTCCCCCTGGCCCAACACCTCCTTCCTCCTGGATACCGGTCACGGAAACGTATCTGGCACTCTCAACGAACTTCTCGAGTTAGAACCAAACTATTTCCACTTCCACGACAACTCGGGCGATGAAGACGGGCACCTGAGTTTTGGTCGCGGAACTATAGATATCGGCCGGTTGCTGTCGAAATTGAAAAATTACGGAGGAGAAAAAAACATAATCATCGAACTATACTCTCTGGAAGACGTACTCAATACAATGAACGTCTTAAAGGCCAATTTAGCCGGATAAATTCACAATTTAATTATCTAAAGCCAGAATAGGTAAAGTCAAAACCATAAATAGGCTTCAAAGCGACCGTCGTTGGCTGTATTCATCTACCCGTACCAAGATTCAAATCGAACACAACCTTAAACCTCTTCCGCCAATCAACCGGTAACCATTCTATCCATAACCATGGCAAGAACGACGATCCCTATCCCCGCTTCAAAACCCATGCCGACATCGATCCAGGAGAGCGATCTGAGGACCTGTTGTCCGAGTCCTTTAGCACCGATCATTGCGGCAATGACCATCATGGAAAGGGATAGCATAATCGTCTGGTTTATACCCATCATGATTGAAGAAAAAGCCGTCGGGATCTCGACCTTCCAGAGCAACTGCCAGGGGGATGCTCCAAAGGCCTTACCCGCCTCGAGGATCTCATCCGGTATCTCCTCGAACCCCAATCTAGTCAATCGAATTGAGGGCGGCGTCGCGTAAATAAAAGTGGCGGCAATTGCCGGAACCTTGCCCAGACCGAAAAACATCATCGCCGGGATTAAATAAACGAAGGGCGGAATCGTCTGCATAAAATCCAGTATGGGTCTGACGATGGTTTCCGCTAACTGGCTGTGAGCCGTCAATATCCCGACAGGAATACCAACAACCACTGAGAGAAGAGCAGCAGTCAGGACAAGGGATAGAGTCATAAGCGTTGCTTCCCATAGCCCCAGGTTAAACATGAGTAATAACGCCAGCAGAGAGAAGACGCTGTACTTCCAGTTCCTTACGTAACCCATAAGGGCAGCCACCAAGCCTATAAACAACAGAGGGGGTATGTTAAGAAAGATCTGATCCAGATTTCTAGATATGGTTAGCAAAACTTTGGAAAAAACGTCCAGCGGGACAGCCAGAACTGAAGTCAGAAAATCTATAGCCACTTCCACTCCGGTATCGAGTGGTATTTTAGTCTTCAGTATTGAAGTCAACCATTCGTACCAGTTTGCTATAGCCATCAATATCACCTAATTAAAAAAACGGGGCCTGCCGGGATCAAAAAGACAGGCCCCAGTTAAAAATCACTCGTACTTTTCCCTGATTACGTCACGCGCTCTTCTGCCATCCGCACTTTCGACCCCGTACGTCCAGAGGTCAACGACCTCCAGGTGGTTTTGTATCCACTTTTCGGCTATATCCTCTGGTTCGTTTTCCTGATAGGTATATTCGTAAATCCAGTCGTTCTGCCAGGTGGGAGTAACTCTAAATTGTTTAAAGAACCTGTGGAGGTTTTCCTTATCCCCCTTAAACCCTTCTCTGGATAGAGTCCAGACTACTTCCTTGCCAGGTTCAGGCCATATCCTTTCCGGATCTTTCAGGTATTTTAGATCCCACTCGATATTCATCCAGTGAGGTTCCCAGCCCAGGAACACGATCCAGTCCTCGTTTTCCGCGGCCTTTTCTACCTGAGAAAGCATACCGGCAGTGCTGGAAGGCACGAATTCCCAGTCCCCAAGGCCGTAAGTATCGTTTTCGATCGCCTCAATGATGATCTTGTTTCCTTCGTTACCTGGTTCTATCCCGTAGAACTCGGGCTGACCGTCGTCGTTTAAATCGAACTTGTCCCGGTATTCGGGTTTATCCAGATCAGCCAGCGATCGGACCCCTGCCTCCCAGACGTACTCCGGTACGGCGTTTCGATAAACCGTCTCGTTGAGATTGATTTCGAGTTTCTTAATTGATCCTTCCTCAAGATAAGGGTCCAGGTAAGTATTCATCGTGGGAATCCATCCACCCAGGAAGAGATCTATATTACCCTCCGAAAGCGCCTTGTAGGTGGGAGGAACCTGCAGTTGAGTTGCCTCTACTTCGTACCCGAGAGTCTCCAGAACGGTTCTCGCAACGTGTGTTTTCACGGTTACGCCGGGCCAGTTAATATAACCAAAACTCACTTCGTGCTCGTCCGCCTGGACTACCAGGCTACCTCCTGCCACGAATACAATAGCTAAAGATAAGACCAAAAAAAGCGAAATTTTGGACTTCATTTAAGACCCTCCTTGTTATTTTTAGAAAATCTCAAAACCGATCCGAAAAATTCCGTTAAACTTTCACCCCCTATGAATGAATTTCCGTTAATGCGTTTCCAGACCGCCGCTAATATTTACTGCCTGTCCTGTCATCCACTCGGTAGCCGGAGAGACGAGAAAACCGACGACCCCTGCAACGTACTCGGGCTGGCCAAATTCACCCAGAGGGATACCGGCAATTGCCTCTTCTTCGATTTCCTCTTCCGATTTGCCAGCTGCTTCCGCCCACTGTTCAAGGAAGTCCCAGTGCATCTCGGTCTTTATGTAGCCAGGGCAGACCGCGTTAACGTTTATACCATCACCGGCTACCTCTTTGGCCAGCGCTCTTGTGAAACCAACTACCCCGTGTTTAGCCGCCGAGTAAGCGACCAGTTCGGAATATCCGGATTTCCCGGCATCAGAGGAGATATTCACTATCTTCCCGCTCCCCCTTTCGATCATGCCGGACAGGAACTCGTAAGTGTACATGTACATGCTATCCAGGTTCAGTGCCATGTAGCGGTTCCAGTCTTCCAGATCCATCTCCGTGAACGGGATTGCCTCAAACAGGCCGACGTTATTGACGAGTATATCGACCCTTCCGAACTCGCTTTTTGCCTCCTCGGCCACCTTCTTCACGTCAGCCTGTTTCGTCGCGTCACCCACGGTCTTTAAAACTTCGGCACCGGAACTTCTGATATCGCTGGCAGTGGATTCTGCCTTTTCCTCGTCTATGTCGTTTACCACTACACTGGCTCCCATGGCTGCAAGTTTTTTCGCAATCGCTTCTCCGTTTCCCGCTCCGGAACCCGTAACTAAAGCCACCTCTCCGTTCAATTTACCGTCTGACATTTACCGTACCTCCTTAATGAAGTTTTTTGTCGAATATTATGCCCATTGCTCCAGGTCGAGCTCGGATATCTTTTCGGAAGTGGGGCATCCGTTCCGGTCCCATCCCCTCAAGTCGTAGTACTGATCCAGCATTTCCTGAAATTCCCCTTCGGTAATCGAGTTACCCGCAGCGGGTCCTTCGCCCTTCAGCGGCTTTTTCATTCTCTCCGGCAACTTGTCGTCCTCACGGGTGAACCCCTCGCGCAAGTTGAACAGCCGCGTCAGGTTCCAAATCCGCTCACCGGTCTTCTTCAGTTCTTCCTCCGAGTAATCGAAACCAAAAGCGGAAAGCCACTCCTTGACGTGATCGAGTTTATAGGCGGTGAAATCACAGGTAATCAGCGAGTAAGTCAGGCTCCGCATGTTTTGATCCGGTATAACCGCAGCAGCGTGACCTTCCGTGGAGTAAGGATCCCGCTCGCCCCCGAGGGCATCCGTACCAATCGGGTAAGCCCTCTGGTGACAGGCACCGCGATCGCTGGTGGCATAAGCGAGAGCCATGCTGAACGAGCCACGGGGCTCAAACGACGGGTACTCCAGACCTTTTACCTCGACCGCCGCTTCTCTGGCCGCTCCTCCGACTTCTTCGCCGGCATACCTCGTCCCTTCGGCCAGAACATCCCCGACTCCTTCTCTGAACGCCACCTGCTCGACGAGTTCGGCAGCTTTCTCTCCGTCCCCAAAATCGATCTCGTAGTCAATCAGGTTCTTCTGGGAGGTCTCCATTGCCCAGCTAATTACGTTTCCCGTGCTAATGGTATCCAGGCCGAGACCATCACAGAGGTTACCGATCCTCGACACGTCTTCCAGATCTCCTATCTCCGGCAAAGATCCGTTCATGACTGTCGTTTCGTACTCCGGACCTTTATGGGTCTCCCACTCGTTTTCGGTCCCGGCAGCAAATTTGAGGTTATATCCGCAGGCGATCGGGCAGAGATAACACGACTCGCGGTTTTCAGTTGCCGCGGATACTGCTTCGTCATCTATCTTATCGGCACCGGCAAACGTTCCTTCCGTCCAGTTGCGAGTCGGGAGTGCCCCTGCTTCGTTCATCGGGTTGAGAGTTCCGATGGTCCCAGTTTCCCGAGCCCATTTAGTGTTGTCGCTTGAGCCAAGGTAATTCAGCTGTTCCGCTCGCAGGTCCGGGGTATCCGGCAGACCGTCCGGTTCACTTACCTTTTTGACGAAGATCGATTTCAAGTTCTTCGACCCCATCACCGCACCAGTTCCACCCCGACCCGCGTGGTGTGTCCCGCCATCGGATGAAATAGTGGAGAACTTTACCAGGTTCTCCCCGGCCGGGCCAATAGAAGCTTCCAGAAAATCCTCCTTTACGGCCCCCATCTCCCTCGTCGTATTTCCCCAGTACGCCTCTCCATTCCTTAACTCGACCTCACCTTCCTCTATCCGTAAAACCAGGGGCTGGTCGGCCTTTCCCGTAACCGCAATTGCCCGATAATCAGGAAGGTTAAATCTTAGATAGGTAGGGAAATGTCCACCCGAGTAGCTATCGAGAAAAGTACCCGTAAGAGGAGATTTCGTAACGACGCAATAACGAGAAGCCCCCGGAGCCAGTCCAAGAAAAGGACCCCAGGCGAGAATCAGATTATTGTCCCCCGACAGAGGATCCAGGTTCGGCTGGTTTTCCCTGTGAAGAAGGGCGGCACCAAGACCTTTACCACCAATAAACTTTTTTGACCATCTCTCCGGTATTTTTTCCGTTGAAACTGTTCTTTCAGTTAGGTTGACTCTCAATAATTTGTCTTGGTTAATTTTACTCACCTCTCTTGATCTAAAAAAATAAAAAGCCAACTACTCCCATCTCAATTCTGGATTATATAAGTATATACTAGATATATCAAACCTAAATTGAGCGGTTTATACTGGTTAACTGGAAATAATAAGGTACTCCGTAA
>CAZWZR010000052.1:0-9369 GCA_964638365.1 uncultured Thermotogae bacterium
TCCCTTTCCTTTCTTACTCTAACTTTAGAAAAATTCCGGTAAAAAACCAAAACCTTGCTTGACTAATAGTCCCAGTTAAATAATACCCGGTTTGGTTGAAATAGCTATAATATCTTCCGCCGGGTGGTTTTGCTCGAAAATATGATGGAAGACTATAAATTTCTCCTTACACGTTGGATAAATCGGGGCCAGTCCGTACTATTTTTTAAAGTTACGACCAGAGTGTCTATTTGCGAGGTCAAAGCCATGAACGAGAAATCTGTTGGCACGGTCGAAACCAAAGAGTTTCACTACGACGGTGAAATAGAACTGGAAAGCGGGGAATTTTTTGGCCCGATCGAAGTCGCCTATGAAACTTACGGGGAACTGAACGACGACAGGAGCAACGCGATACTGATCTGCCACGCTCTAACAGGAGATGCCCACGCCGCCGGACGGCACGACGGGGACGAGAAACCGGGCTGGTGGAATAAGATGATCGGTCCCGGCAAGGCATTTGACACCGATAAGTACTTCGTCGTCAGTTCGAACGTCCTCGGAAGCTGCAAGGGAACCACCGGACCAAGCTCGATAAACCCGGAGACCGGAGAACCCTATGGCCTCGATTTCCCCGTGATCACCGTAAAGGACATGGTTACCGTTCAGAGAAAACTACTCGATCATCTGGGTATAGAGCAGCTCTTCGCGGTTGCCGGCGGGTCTCTCGGGGGCATGCAGGCACTCCAGTGGTCGATAACTTACCCGGAAGACGTAAAGTTCGTCATCCCCATCGCGGCTACCGGCGGCTCCACACCGCAGCAAATAGCCTTAAACGAGGTAAGGCGCAGAGCCGTGATGTCGGACCCGAAGTGGAACGAAGGCGACTATTACGGCGATGAGGCCCCGGAGGATGGCCTCCAGCTGGCACGGATGATCGGCCACATTACCTACCTTAGCGATACCTCCATGAAGGAAAAATTCGGAAGGAAGCTCCAGGAAGGGGGCAAGTTCAACTTTGATTTTGACGTCGACTTCGAGGTGGAGAACTACCTTCATTACAAAGGTGGCACTTTCGCTCAGCGGTTCGACGCAAACTCGTACCTCTACCTGACGAAGGCGGTAGATTACTTCGACCTAACCGACGAAGACGGATCTCTCGTGGATGCTTTTTCGAAAGTTAAAAGTAAATTTCTCGTGGTCTCTATAACGTCGGACTGGCTCTACCCGCCCTACCAGTCCAAGGAAATAGTCAAAGCCCTGGAAGCCAACGACGTAGACGTAACTTATTCCGAAATTACCTCAACCTACGGCCACGACGCCTTCTTCCTCGAACCCGGACAACTCCACCACATGGTGGCCAACTTCCTTTCTCAGGTCCTGGTTCGAGACGTAATGCAAAGCGAGATCCCCACCATCCACAAGGATACATCTATAAAACAGGCTTCCGAATGCATTATCGATAGCGACTTTACCCACATACCGGTAGTTGGCGGGAAGGGCAAACTGGCCGGAATCCTGACGGCCTGGGACGTCGCCAGTGCCGTCGCAAACGATTACGACTCCCTTGCTCCAATTATGACCAGGGACGTGATAACGGCGCTTCCGGAAGAGCCGATCAAGCAGGTCACGGACAAGATCAATCAATACAACATATCTGCCCTGCCCGTTGTTAACGAGGACAGGAAAGTTATGGGAATAGTCACCAGTGATAGCATAACTCAGCTGGTCCAGGGCCAGCAACCAATTCCGGGGACGGAAGAGGTGGAGAAGGACTGAAAGTTATAGATAAAGAACTACCCTTATTGAGAAAACCCTGGTTTACAGCGCTGAAGCATGTAAAGCGTTAAATTTCGCCCGCCAATGGATCGTTCATCTCTTTCTGTAAACTCCTCATCTTTTGCCTTAATTCTTTTAATTTATCCTCACTCTCCGGGGATTTCGATAAATCTTGTAACTCCTCGGGATCCTTTTCTAAATTGAATAACTGCGTCCGTCTGTTGCCACCGACCATATACTCTACCAACTTATAACCCTCAGTTCGAATGGATCTCTGCAGGTCTCTATAAGCACAGAGCAACTCTTTGCGCACTTCCGAATTATTTCCCTTCATCGCCGGTAAAAGACTTCTTCCCTGAACCGTATTGGGAATAGGTATATCGGTCAACTGACAGAGAGTGGGAAATATGTCCTGCAAGTAGCATAACGTGTCAGTCTCTTTTCCTTCCGGAATACCTGGACCCCTGAATATCAGAGGGACCCGAAGGCTGTGGTCGTATAAATTCTGCTTCCCCATTAAACCATGTCGACCCAGCGCGAGCCCGTTATCACCAGCAAGTACGATAATCGTGTTATCCAGTTGTCCTCTTTCCTCCAGATGGTGAAGCAGGCGACCAACTTCGGCATCTATATGAGAGATCATCGCGTAATAATCCGCAATATGTCGCTTAATTTCTCTCGGATCCCTCGGCCATTTTGCAAGTTTTTCATCGCGCACGAGTAACTCTCCATTATCAAATGGGTGACGTGGTAAAAAACTATCCGGTAACTCTAAATCCCTGTAATCATACATTTCCAGGTATTTTCTGGGCATGTTTCGGGGGTCATGAGGGGCCATAAAAGAGACGTAAGAAAAAAACGGATTATCTCCATACTCCGAGAGAAAATCCAGTGTTCCATCCACAAAAAGTTCAGTCGAGTGTTTGCCGGATTCGTGTCTTTCATATATTTTGTCTATCGTCATCATCTCCCCGGTCCCCGTATCAAACCGGTCAGGCTCGGGGTTAGGGTATTGTCCGTCTGGCTGATAATCGCAAACAGGAACATTCCAGTGATCGTCCATACCCCCGAAAAAAATATTGGAACCTTTTGAGAAACTTCTCGTATACGATTCCGTTCCGTTGTGCCACTTACCGGTTCCAAAAGCCTCGTATCCATTCTTTCGAAAGGTCTGAGGTATAGTTTCGTGCTCGGCAGGAATTTCTTCACCATCCCCTGCAATCCCAAAGAGATTCCTTCCTGTAAGCATCATGGCCCGACTCGGCATACAGACAGCAGCATGACTGCCTCCCATGATGTGAGAATGCGTAAAAGAAACACCTTCCTCAACCAGTCTATCCATGTTGGGCGTCTTTACGTCATCGTTCCCCAAGGCATTGATCGTGTCGAACCGCTGGTCATCAGTAAAAAGGAATAAAACGTTTGGTTTTTGATTATTAGAACTATTTTCTCTCTCAGTGAAATCAGCCATATCTTCCACATCCCCCCTGTCTAAAGTTTAGAGGCCGGTCAGATGATAACTCTGCCGCTTCTGGCAATCCGAGGTTAATGTTCGTTTTCCTTGGTCGCCAGCGCGTGAGCTTTGGCTAGCGGGCATGAACCTTGGCCGTTGAGAGTTCTCTAAAACGGAGATGAAGTAGTCAAAATCTCGTATGAGGCTTTGGGAGGTATCGATCGTTCAGCACCGGACTCGATACCTCCCTCAAAGGTACGGATAAGCTTCGTGGTCCGGGGGCATGCCTCCGTGGTATATCTACTGTGGTTCGGCCCTCGACTGTTCGATATAGTGCTCCAACGAACGGACTTTACATTTAGGCATCGGCAGCTGATCAATCGTCACGAACCCGGGCTTGGCATTGATGACGTCCGGAATTCGGTTGACAATCTGTGTGCTCGTTCCGAGAAGCGTGGGCGGATTCTCGTTTCGCATATGGATGTCCGGTTTTCCTTTTATAACCCATTCGTTGTAATCCTGCTCGCCTTCCTGATATACTTTCGCCGTTTGAGTTCCTTTAAACAGGATACCTTCCTGGGTCTCTACCTCGAACGTAATATCCAAACCGATCAAGTCACCAGCGGGAATCGTCTTGCCTAACGCCTCGCTTTCGATATCCTTATCCAGAGTGATCGGTTCAACGACCTTGTTGAAGCTCTTCGTGGTAAGGCCGAGGGCAGAGATCTGGTTTTCGAGGTCCATGAAAAGGAAATCCACCTCGTCGCCTAGCGGAAAATCTTCTCCGGCCTCAATCATCTCTCTGATTTCGTCTTCGTCGCGGCCTACCGCGTAGAAGTCAGCTACCATCTCCCCGAGCTCGTCCACGTTGACGCTCAACCGGCCTTCGACGGAGTCTATCTCATGAGATGCCCCGGTAAGTGACGTAACGAGGTTTGCCCAGAAGAGATCCTGCATTCCCGACCCCGTTACCGTCACACCGTTCTCCTTGGCAATCCTGTCCAGTTTCGCTGTAATACCAGGCGCTGTAGACCACGGATAGGAAGCCTCTTCCGAAGAGGTGATGACATTAAGCCCAGCTTCAAGGCACTTTTCTATATGGGGCCCCACATTTTCCATCTTGGTTGCAACCGAAATTAGAGCGATGTCCGCCCCGGTTTCATCCAGCACCGCATCATCATCGTCGCGTATTTCTACGTTCAGTTCCCGCTCGATATCCAACAAGCTTCCGAGATCTTCTCCGACGTTCTCGATGTCTATGGCGTCAGTAATAACTACACCTTTGTCCAGCATTAACCGAGCTACATCCCGTCCGATAGTACCTGCACCATACACAACTGCTTTAACTTTATCCATAGTCCCTCCTTAAAAAACTTATAAAGTTCAAAATGAAAAACTTGGATTGATTCTACTCTCTAATTGCATATTTGTCAAACAAATTACCTATTTGACTCCATTCCGGTCCAAATATTATTTCAACCGAGCACACCCGCCTGCAAGCACACGCCACTTATTTACACTGTCATTACCTGGCCTTTCAGCCCTTACTCTCTTCTCTTTCCGTTCGCCGATTTATCCTAATAACATTAATACAACTTTTGAAAGCAAATAATCATTGTATCGGGTTAACCCAAATTTCTTCCTTATACCAAAATAATTTTTATCCCAATGGATTAATGAGAGATTCAGTACGAAGATTTTCCTACTTTGGAAGCTATCTCCTTTATCTCCTCCAGATTCCGCGACAGGAAGTACTGGTAAGCCTCACAGAGATAAGACTTACCTTCCGGACCACCAGGTAAACCCCGGTAGCGCTGGCAGCCTCCGTAGCAGTAGGGCAGGAAGTCACATTCTTTGCATTCATCGGTAAGCTCCACTTTACCTTCCGCGAACTTTTTGAAATCTCCCCCGCTTGCTATATCCTGGAGGGGGTCTTCGTTTATGTTACCCAGTTTCCGGCCTTCTTCCACGTAAAAGTCACAGGGGTAGACGTCCCCGTTGTGCTCTACGACCAGATAGGAGCCACAGCTGGCGTCTATCCTGCAGCTGCCGGGGTCCCTGCCCGAGCTTACGTTAACCAGCGAGTCGAAATAACGGACGCTAAAGCCGGGCGGAAACTCTTCTGCCCACTTCTCAAATACCTCGTCCAGGAACTTACCGACTTCCCGGGGTTCGGGACTGAAGGGGGCAAGTTCCTTACCTGACTCGGTTTCGACTGTCTCTATCGCCGGGATGAACTGGAAGTGGTTGAAGTCATTCTGAAGAAAGAAATTCACTATTCTTTTGGGTTGTTTGACAGTTCTACTATTTAGAACTGACAGGATGTTGAACGGGACATCGGCTTCCTGGAGCAGTTCTGCCGCTTCAATTACTTCCTCGAAGCTTCCCTGCCCGTCAGGGCAGGTCCTGTAGGGGTCATGCAGGTCCCGGGGACCGTCCAGGCTTAGTCCGACCAGGAAGTTGTAACGGGAGAGAAACTCCATCCAGTCTTCGTCCAGCAGGGTTCCGTTGGTCTGGATCGTGTTGGTTACGCTCTGTCCTCCAGTACCGTGCTTTTTCTGAAGTTCTATTACTTCTTTGAAGAACTCCAGACCCATTAAAGTCGGTTCGCCTCCCTGCCAGGAGAAAGTAACCGGATCGCCGCCTTCCATTACCTGGGAGACCATGGTTTCGGCAGTGGAGAGGTCCATCCTGGTCTTCCCCGGGTATAGCTCATCCTTTTCCAGGTAGAAGCAGTAGTCGCAAGCCAGGTTGCAGTCAGGGCCGGTTGGTTTTACGAGTAAGGTACTGGGTTTCATTTTTGGCCTATTCGGTGTTTCCTCCGATTTTTATTTTACAACGGGTGATTTTCGCGGACCAACATGCCAGTTTTCAAGCTGTTTTTTGGCTGGAAAATAGGAATAAAATCATTATCTGCAATCTCTAATAAGCCCCAACTGTATGTCGGAGAAATTAAGAACGTGCTCGCATGAAGTTGAAAAGAAATATGAAAGACTATATTATAAATTTCAATAGAAGTTGTCTGACTAAATTTTTAGAAATTTAACCTTTATCTGGGTTTAATAGATTCTAAGAGCAAGGTGATAATATGCCTGACACGAAGAAGCTTATATGTAGGATAATTTACGGCTTCCTATAGGAACTTGGCCAGGGTGAAGGTTTTTTTGTCCGAATTTATTTTTACCTGGCAGGCTCGGTAAGTCAGCTGACGTACCCTGAAACGTCTGGTTTATTCATTTCCAGTAAACAGCAAGGTCAGATATTTCCCTATCGGGATAGGGTTATACAGAGCATTTTACCGTTGAATTTCCAGTTTTTTTCTTCTCTCAGTTTTCACCCCACTCCCAGCTGTTCTTTTATTAATAAGTCTAACTACGGAGTCCTGGTTACGAGTTCTTCAAACAATAGAAAACACCTGGTACATCGATACCACCACTTTATATGTAAATATTCAATTTTTTTCAGACATCTATCGATACTTGATAGCAAATTTAGTTTTCAAGGTTATCTATGAAAACAAATTCAATAATAAATCCCATATTTAGTACAGGAGGTGCATTCCATGGATTGGCATGGTTATCAGGGGAAATATTTAAGGGTTAACTTGACGGAAGGAAGTGCCAAAGTTGAGGAGCTCGAAAAGGAATTTGCAGAAACTTATCTGGGCGGTAATGGCTTTGGTGCTAAAATCCTGCATGACGAGGTAGGGCCAGAGGTTGAACCACTTTCAAAAGAAAATAAGTTGATCTTTGCAACCGGACCTTTAGTGGGAACTCAGTTTCCAAGTTCGGCTAGAGGCGAGGTCGTTTCGAAATCTCCATTGACCGGCATTTATGGTGATTCCAACGTAGGCGGGATGTTCCCGGCATTTCTGAAGATGTCCGGTTTTGACATGGTCATAGTAGAAGGCAAAGCTTCTAGCCCGGTTTATTTACACTTAGAGGATGGCGAAGCTGAGTTAAACCCTGCAAAAGATCTCTGGGGGCTAGACGCACTTGAGACGGAGAAGGAGTTACAGGATGCTCATGGAAGAGCTACGAAAGTTGCGAGTATAGGCCAGGCAGGTGAAAACCTGGTCCGGTTTGCCTGTATCATGGCAAGCCCAAGCAGGAGTTTCGGACGTACCGGTATGGGTGCCGTCATGGGCTTTAAAAACCTGAAAGCCATTTCGGCTTATGGTACAAACCGGCCTTCACTGGCAAACCCCGATAAGTTTAAAGAAGTCGCCGCTAAGATGAGGGAAAGAGTTACAAACAACGAAGTCTTTCCCACCCTTGAGACCTATGGAACTCCGAGTCTCGTCCCATTAATGAATGAAATCGGTCGTTTTCCCACAAAAAATTTCCAGTATGGAAGTTTTGATGAGGCCGAGAAGATAGGACCAGAAAGGCTGCATGAAGATTATTGGGTTGAGGATATGGGGTGTTTCGGCTGCCCGGTACAGTGCGATAACTTATACAGAGTAGATGAGGGTGAATTCGCGGGAACTGAAATCAGCAGCGTAGAGTACGAGACATTGAGTGCACTTGGTTCAGGCGTGATGAATTCGAACCTGGCATCAATCTTAAAGGGTAACGAACTATGCGATCGTCTTGGAATGGATACTATATCAACCGGCAGAACAATATCCATGGCAATGGAACTCTACGAAGAAGGCATTCTAGACGAAGAGGCCGCAGATAATACGGAGCTGAAGTGGGGCGATTATAATACAATACTGAAGTTAATCAAAAAAATCGCCCGTCGAGATGGTTTTGGTGACACCCTGGCCGACGGAGTAAAACGGATGGCGGATTCAATAGGTAAAAATGCCGAAGAGTACGCGATGCACGTAAAAGGACAGGAGATCGCGGCCCAGGATGGTAGAGCTCAACAATCCATGGGACTAGCTCACGTTACTTCAACCAGGGGAGCAGATCATCTTAAGGGGTTTCCGGTAATTGACGAAACCGGTAATCCAGAAGAGGCTGAGAGGCGATACGGCGAAGACTACCTCCCTGAAATGGCCAACCCTCAGGCAACAAAGCATAAACCTCTTTTAGTAAAGGACGGTGAGGACTTCGGAGTGGTAGTCGATTCCAGCGGATTATGTAAATCGGCCGGGAGTTTTGTATTAGCGGAGATATACTGGGACGCCGTTTCCGACGGAATTACTTATGCAACCGGGTTAAATTTCTCCAAAGACACACTCAAGGATATCGGCGAGAGAGTCTACAATTTGATGAGGATTTATAATTCCAAACATGGTATAGATTCAGAAGACGATATTTTGCCGGAAAGATTTTTAGAAGAAGAGTCCCCTTCGGGCAGGGCAGAAGGAAACGTATGCAGGTTAGACGAGATGATCGATGAATACTACGAACTGCGCGGGTGGGATAAGGAAACCGGACTACCCACTGATGAAACCCTTGAACGATTGGGACTGTACTAACTGAGGACAGGAGAATAAAGTGCCCATAATTTTCTAAAAAACCATTGTGTATCCATAAAGCTAAAAGGTAAAATATATAGTTTGTCAACGAACTTCAAGTAGGTGGGGATCGGGTATGAAAGGGTTGAGGATTTTGAACAAACTTGCTAAACTGTCTAACAAGTTTATGGGGGAACTACAATTTTTATATAGGTACCAAACTTTATTATTCAGGCTAAGGGGGGCACTCCTGGGTCCCCTTCAACACGCCGGAAAAGATCGTCTGACTAAAACCAATGAACAATGCAAAGTTTAAATATTTTTAAAGGACATTATGGAGGTAAACCTTGAGTAGAAGTTCCCAAGCGGCCAGTATATTGACCGTGGATGTAGGTACTTCCTCTTTAAAAACTGCCCTGTATGACCAACAAGGTAATGTACACAGCAAAGAGGTAAAGCGCTACTCCTATAATTCACCGAAATCAGGCTGGGCCGAGGGGGATCCACTCGACTGGTGGAATGCTCTGAAGGCCAACTTTGCCAGTTTTAAGGAAGGTCCTTGTGTATTGGGTAATGTTAAGGCCATTTCTTTTACCGGTCAGATGCATACCGGAATACTTTTAGATAAAAATAATGAACCAATTGAACCAACGATACTCTGGCTGGATAACCGGGCGGATCAGGAAGCAGAAGAGCTGAGGAACGAATTCAACCTCCCCCCTTATAAGATTAGCAGTGCTTACACAATGCC
>CAZWZR010000053.1:0-9132 GCA_964638365.1 uncultured Thermotogae bacterium
CCACCAGAGCAGGCGGAAGGAATCCAAAGAAGAGCTAAGTCGGGGGGAAATTGAGTCCGTATCTTGATTGGTAGATTTGATTTGCTTAAATTAAATTAGAAAGTTGTCCGGTAAAATATTCCTTCCTCAAGCATTAACTTTCTGCCATTTGCTGGAGTGGCCGGAAAAATAAGGTTATACTGCACGTAGTAATGAAGGTATTTATCGAGCCTTTAAAGGAGGATAAGGATGTCGGATCTGCGTAACTGGTTACAGTCACGCTGGACCTGGTTTTTGATAACGGCTTTGCTTGTCTTGGCCATACTTACCATACCTACCCCGGAAAACCTTTCCGTTGAGGGTCACAGAGCTCTGGCCCTCCTGGCTGCAGTAGTGGTGTTGTTCATAGCAGAACCGATTTCCGCTCCGGGTACCATACTTTTTATCGCCATCTATCAAGTCTTGATGGGGCTCGGCACTCCTAACGAAGTCGCAAGGTCTTTCATGCAGGACGCCGTCTTCTTCATCATGGGTGCACTGATGATTGGTGTGGCTCTGACCAGTCAGGACGTAGGCCAGAGGCTAATACTATTTCTGATAGACCGACTGGGCAGCAGTGCTAGACGGATAGGTTTTGCACTGGTTAGCAGCTGTGCGCTGCTGGCGGGTTTCATTGCCGGTCACGTCGTGGCAGCTGTCATGACTCCCATGGTCCTCTCTCTCGTAAGTACCATGAGGGAGAATAGAGACGAAGGCGTAGCCGGTTTGAGCAAGTTCCTCCTCTTTTCCGTAGCTTACGGGGCCAGTATCGGTGCCCTCTATGCCCCGAGTGGCGGTGGTCGAAACATCATAATTTTGGGTTTCCTTCAGCGGATATACGGAATCAACATAGGTTACGGACAGTGGATTGTTTACTCTCTGCCGATCACCTTGCTGCTTATACCAGTTACCTCCTGGATACTCTATCGGACTTTTCAGCCAAGCATTACGGATCTCTCGGAGGCTACAGCGGGATTGCGAGGAGAGCTCGGAGAAAGGGAGATTACGGGTGAGACAGGAGTAACGCTGGCCATATTTGCCATGATAATTCTGCTCTGGATCACCATGGGAAGGACCCTTGGGCTCGGGATAATCGCCCTCATGGGTGCAGTTCTCTATCTTGTCTTTGGAATAGTCAAGTGGGAAGACTACCATACGAATATCAACTGGGGTGTTATACTGATTTACATGGGGGCTTTGAGCCTTGGTTCCGTCCTTGAGAGCACCGGTGCAGCCAGCTGGATCGCCAACATGGTTCTCACCTTTGTCCAGGAAAGCCTCGGACTCAGTGGACTGGTGCCGATATCGATTACCAGTTCGCTGCTCAGCATGACGATGACCAACCTGATGAGCGCTGGTGCCACGGCGAGTGTTATCGGTCCGGTTACTTTGAAACTGGCCGAACTGACTTCAATTAGCCCTCTAGCCATGGGCCTACTAACAGCTATTTCGACGTCCCTTGGTTTCTTGCTTTTACTGGCAACTCCTGCCAACGCAATTATCTACTCTACCGGACATATCGAGCCAAAGGACTTCCTGGTTGCCGGGGTTTGGCTTTCGCTGGCAAGCCTGGTGGTTCTCTTTCTAGTGGTATTTACATGGTGGTCCTTATTGGGCTTGATATAACCGTCGGGAAGCGTGTTTTACTGTATTTCGGGGGTGATAAGGGTGGATGAAAAAGAATTTTCAGTCCTGCACCACCTTCGCGGTTCGGGAGAAAACGCCGCGATGGATTTCCTATCCAGCCTCCTGGGCAGTATCGAGGCGGGAGTTGATTTAATGCACGTCGAGGAGCGGCTACCGGATATAAATGATGATTCGCGGTCCGAGTTCGTCCTTGAACGGCGGGAAGAGGAGAAAGAAGTGGAACAGGATCAATTGATGTCAAAAGCCCTGGCAAAACTGAAAGAAAACGAGCCCGATTTTTCAATCTCTTCGATTAGGACTTCAGGTGATCCGGTAGAAGAAGTTTGGAACCAGCTGGATAGTAAGGATTACGATTTACTGTCTCTGGAGGCCTATGGCAGGGGAGGCTTCCGAAAAAACATACTAGGGGCCCATGTCAACGAGCTCGTGCAGAAATCGGAAATCCCAACACTAGTTCACAAGGGTGATCTCAGGTCATGTGAACGCGCCCTGATCCATGTCCCCAACGACAGGGAACGCTGTGCGGGGCTGGTAAAATATTTTGGAGATCTGTTTAAGGGTTCCGGATTGAAAATAACGTTCCTCTCTATACTCCCCGACGAGGACGAGAAGTTCGAAGGTTATATCTCGGCCGAGGAAGATTACATGAAGGAATCGATAGAGGACTACGATCGGGAAGAATTCGGGTATCTCGAACTCGCAGAAGAGATCCTGGAAGAACGGGATATGGAAGCGGAAGTCAGGTATAGGGTCGGTGACATCCAGGAAGAGATATTAACGGAGGCAAGGGAGGGAAGGTACGACTTGATGGGGTTTTTTTCGGAAGAAGAAAGTTTTTTGACTAATCTGTGGACCGGGGATAAATCTCTTAAGTTAATGCAGGAAATTGATATCTCTCTTCTCAAATACGCGGAGAAGGATTAAATGCAGACCGGCACCCCCGTAAAGCCTTTGTTCTAACAGTAGTCAAATATTACACTGAATAATGGATAGAGCTGCTGGTTTACAAAAACCTATTTCGAGTCACGAGGACAATACCGGATCACTCGGTCGTCGTCCTCCGCAGGACGACCTCTACCATCCCGATTGGAAGTACTGATGTATAAACATTCACCCTGAGGCCCCTGTGCCACAGCTCTTAGTCTGCCAAACCCACCCAGCACTGTCTTATCTTCGGTTATCTCACCCCTGTCATTGAGTTCCAACCTGTGGAGTTTGCTTTCCTTAAGGGTGGCTAAATAAAGAGTATCGGGGCCTAAAAAACTGATTCCCGCGGGGGCAATTGTCGGAGTCCAGTCCCATAAAGCTGGTTTGTAACCCTCCCTGTCGACGGTCCCTCCAACTTCGGGCCAGCCATAGTTCTTTCCGGGAACCAGACGGTTTATCTCGTCGTTGGCTGCAGGTCCGTGCTCACTTATGTAAATTTCGCCGGTACCGGGTCTGATATCCAGTCCCTGGGGGTTTCGGTGACCTAACGTAAATACTGGATTTCCCGGAAAAGGGTTATCTTCCGGGATTTCACCTCTTTTATTTATTCTTAAAACCTTACCGTTAAGACTATTCTTGTCCTGGGCGAGCGTTCCTCTGGCTGAATCTCCCATGGTGATCAATAGTTGCCCGTGAGAATCAAACGCCAGCCTGCATCCGTCGTGGATGGAAGAGGCATTCATGCCATCGAGCAGCAGTTTTCTCTTCGCTATCTCTTCATCCTGCAGTAACAATCTTTCCACCACGTTTTCCAGGTCTCCGTCCTTTCGGCGAGTGTAACAGGTGTAAATAAATTGTTCTTCCCCGAAATCGGGATCGAGTGCCAACCCCATCAAACCGGATTCGCCTCTCTCAATTGCGGGAAGATCCGCTATCTTTCTCGTCTTTTCACCGTTCCATACCAGTAAATTTCCCCGACGTTCAGTCATATAAAGTTTTCCGTTTGGACCCCAGGCCAGCTCCCATACAGTATCCAGACCCTCTATAATGGTCTCGGTTTCCTGAGCCAACGACCGTGAGTCCATGGCAAGGACGACAGTGAGGGCACCAATAAGAATCACAACTATGAGAACTTTTCTCGTTTTCATGATCTACCACCTGGATAAAGAATACCGAAATGGGACAATAAAAAAACCCGAATTTGACCGAACACGAACCCTGCGATCGAAACAGAATAAATACTTTAAAAACTTTCCGATATGCTTCTCTCACTGTTTAACCCTCCATGAGAAATTTTTAGTATAACCTCCCCAAAAACCTCCAAAAGAAGGCATTAATACTATCCCTCAATTCGTAACTTTTCGTACCGCGGTTAAATCGTAGCAAAGAATATAGCAGTTTTGTTCTTTACCGATGAAGGTCTGCCGCTAAAAGCAACACATGCAGTTCCGAGGATATATTAACTTAAGCGTCCAAAAAATCCTCGGATTAGGAGTTAATCAGCCTGGGGCCCTTTTTTATCTCGGTTTTGACTGAATTAATCCCCGCCTGAAAGATAAGGGTCGAGCTTTGCAGCTAAATTTATCAAAGGCATGGACTGGAGCCACACCTTGCCGGGACCGGACAGCGTAGCTAAAAACAAACCTTCTCCGCCAAAGAACATGTTCTTTACACCTTTTACCCTGCTGATATCCATGTCGACGGACTTTTCGAAAAAGCCTACGTGTCCCGGGTCGACTTTCAGCGTCTCACCGCTCTTTAGCTCTTTTTCCACGATTTCACCGGAGAGTTCGAAGAAAGTATCACCCGGACCGGTGACCTTCTGCATAATAAAACCTTCTCCTCCGAATAAGCCGGCCCCGAACTTCTTGCGGAGGTGGACTTCCATATCGACTGAGGATACGGCACACATAAATGCGTCTCTTTGAGCGATTATCTCTTGGCCGCCGGCCAGATCCCTGTGGACGATTTTTCCGGGGAACTCCGAGGAAAATGCGACGGACTCTCCGTCTTTTTGCGCAGAATAAGTAGTCATAAATAGTGATTCACCGGAAAACATTCGCCCAATACCCTTCATCATTCCTCCATGTGTATCCGTTTTCATGTCGACGTTCTCACTCATCCAGGACATTCCGCCACTTTCCGTAAACATGGATTCTCCGGCGTCCAGACTGACATCAAGAACCTGTAAATTGTCCCCTCTTATTTCGAAATCCATTTCTTACCTCCTTGCTAAATGACAATTATTTAATAGGTTATAGGCTCATTATATCAAAAAGACGGCAAGCAGTCACCTTACATTTTTGACTTTGTTTACAGAGTCGAGTTAACTTTTAGGACCTGGAAAGACAATTAAACGAGCGAGGGTTACGATCTCGAGACACGGAAACGGCAGTAGTAAACCGTCTCTACGACTCACTCGGTACTTTCTGTAATGCTGCCTCCGGGTTTTCGATGTAGTCGTCTCCCCGCCCGGTTTTCAGTGCTTTGGAAGACCTTAAGATGTCGTTTCTTAAAAGAACCTGGCAAGAGAGTACGATTAAGGCAATTGCGACGGCCAGATGGGGCGTATTTCGTGATTTCATGATAGAAAAGAGGTCCAACTTGGTGGTATCTCTGATAGGCACAGGCCTTGGATTCCTCATTGGTTTCGCGGTAAACTTCATAGGGTTTACCTGGAAACCGCTCGGAGCTACAATTCCCGAGCCGCTCAAGTACGCCGATCAGGTTGAATTTTGCCACGATAGCTTTCACCTTATAGCTGCGGTTTTCCGACTTGCTGTGGGCGGACTTCCCTGGCTGGAAGAATTCTCGGGTAAATTTCGGAGGCTCTAAGGGGTGCATAAGCGGTCACAGGAAATTCTAAAATCTAATATGGGAGGTAAAAATGAATCAGAGAAGATGGATCGGGGTTATTTTAATTGTTTTAGGCGCTTTTTTCGTTCTGGAGAACGTCGGTGTGCTGGACAATTTCTGGGAAATACTTGGTACTTACTGGCCATTCCTACTAATACTGGCTGGAGCCTATAACATTGCCACGAATCCGGCAGGGAAAACGGGCGGAATAATAGTTGCTCTGGTTGGGGCACTGCTGCTGATAAACAACCTCGATCAGGTCGAAGTATTTACGCGGATTTCCTTCTGGCCACTGTTGTTAATTCTCGTTGGTCTCTGGTTCCTGTTGCAGGGAGGAAAGGACGCCGAGGTCATTGATAAGGAATCCCTAAACTCAATTGCCATATTTTCGGGTAACAGCAGTAAAATAGTATCTCAGAACTTCAAAGGCGGCAGCAGCGTATCAGTGTTTGGTGGTACAGAAGTGGATCTAAGGGAGGCAAACATCTCCCGCGGAAGAGAAGGTGAAGTTAAGTTCGACGTATTTGCCATGTTCGGCGGTGCTGATATCTACGTCCCGGAAAACTGGCAGGTGGTTGTAAAAGGAATTCCCGTGTTCGGCGGGCTGGATGACAAGACTGGCGATTCCACCCAGAAAAGCGAGAACGGCAAAGAAGGGTCCACTATAATAATCAATTACCTGGCGATATTTGGCGGAGTGGATGTAAAGAACTAAACGAACAGCTGGTCTCAATTGAAGCCGGTTATTTAACCCCCTGGCTTTGTGGGGTCAAAACAGCCGATTCACCCCGAGGGGGTACCCGGGGTCTCGGCAAGTTTTGGTAGAAATCTCCAGTCCTTCAGGAAATTAGCCGGCGGTCCGTTTGCCTAATTATCAATGTTGCCACTACTGCCGTAGCAATTATAGCGATTAGGCTGGAATAACTGACGCCCCCGAATTCGCTCCACCTGGCAACGGAAACGCCCGATAGAGCCCACAGGATTACCAGCCCGTAAAGGTAGTCGTTTTGCCCGAATATCATGTAGGCCGAAAGACCGATAATGGCGATTAGTAAAAAAGTAAACCACAATTCGGACGGAAGGCCGAACTGGCCCCAGTTAGCGGAAATCGTAAATGCAACCAGGTTTGCGATAGTTGCCACGCTTACCCAGCCGAGGTATACGCTAAAGGGCAACAAATAAGCTCCTTCCTCAAACTGGCTAATCTTTAATTTTCGGTAGAGGAGAATTAAGGAAACCAATAGACCAAAAATGACGAAGAAAGAGGTCAGCATCATCTCGTAATGCCAGGTAAAAATCCATATCCCGTTAAAAACGGAGGAAGCAATAAAGTACCAGCCTATCGCCGAGATGACCTTCATTGGTCTTTCCCTTCCGCGGATCACGCCCCATATGAGGACCCCAAGCAGGATGGCGAGGGAGACGTAAATAACAGCCCAGATTAAGAACGTGAAACCGGCGGGGGTGAAGAGGTTATAGTACCTGTCGGAAACTTCCGCTGTCGTTACTCCGTTTATTGGCAGGTAGTTGGCCAAAAAGTTCATGAAGATAGCGAACAGAAAAGCAGCCAGGCTACCAAGCAAAAGTTTTGTTGCGTGTGACTTTTCAACGGCGTTCTGATGCATTGCACCCTCCCTTTTTCAGTTTTTTAGCATTAATTTTTTAACCTTTTTATAATTTTACAAATCTACAATTTTTATTCCAGTAATTTCCCTGGAAACCGTTTGTAAACACCCTGGTCTGAAAAAAACTTGATAAACCAGTAATTACAGTTGTTACTTGAACTCCGATATACCAAAATTATTCCGTCACGAACACGAGGAAGCTCGGTACGGTTTCAGTAATTAACCTTTTCTGGCCCGCAGTCGAACTGGTAGGCGGTTTTCTCTTCGACTCTATGCTAATTTTGGTGAAATACGAGGTAAAAATAAGGGTGAAACCATGACTGAAGAGAAGGAAGGTTTATCCAACCTCGGACGCCCTCTCGATCCCAAATATCCGAGCAACTTGTTCATCATGATCGTTTCGTTGGCCTCTTTTGTCGGCTTCGGCCTTTTCTCCTACCTGATGGATGGTGGGATAGTTAGCTCACTCGGTTTTGGTGCAGGGTCTCTCCTGACGGTTTTTCTAACATGGGCGCTGGCCAGGGAGGTCGATCCGGACCACCACCTGACAGCCGTTTTTGCAACGGCGGGAGGGATAGCAGCAATAGCTGTTAACGGTGTCCCCAGCTTATTATTGCCTTTCTGGGCGCTTTTTTCCGTTCGCATCTTGAACAGGTCTACCGGGTTAAAAGCCGGACCTATTGATAATTTGCTCTCCGCAGGTCTGGCGCTCTGGCTCGGTTATTCACTCTCTTGGGTAATCCCGGCAGCAAGTGCAGTTATATTTATCACGGATAGTCTGATTCGGAACCCAAAGCGGAGACAGTTTGTTCCAGGTATGATAACGGCGGCGGGAGCTGGATATTTCCTGTACCTGGATTTGAGCATCTGGGGGGATTTTTCTAGCTACCCGATAAAGCTTGGGTTAGTTCTGTTGCTTTCGGCCCTGTTTCTTCTTGTGATTCATGACAGCAAAAAGGTCGATTCCACCGGAGATCGGACCGGTAAACCGCTTTCACCGCACCGCGTTCAGTTTGCTCAGCTAATACTTTTACTGACTGCCTTGCTTCTACCTCTCTGGGGTGGGTTAGATGGTTTTCACGAGTCAGTTACTTTCTGGTCCGTCATCGGTGCGGCTTCACTTAACCATTTAATTAGATTCATGGGGGTTAGTACCGATTATATCGAGGAGAAGTTAACCTGAGCCTGGCCTCAGAACTAGAGACCGAACAAGCTTCGGCTTTTTTGTGAATATATTCCGGGGCCGGACCCGATAGTGTAGAAGCAACTGTGTAAAATGCTACACTATGCCGAACCCGGTTTTGCTCATTTCCGCGACTAAGGGAGTTCCTCCAGTTCTATTTTATTGACTCCTTCTTTCCAGCTGTAATCTTCACCATGACAGGTAAAGAGTACGATCTGGCAGGAATTGGAAGCTTCTCTAAGGAAACGCCTGGCATACTTCATTCTATTGCTGTCGGTATTTACGAGACTATCGTCGAATATCACGGGAATCCTTTCTTCCCCGGAAATTACTTCGGCCATCGCCAGCCGGGTCAGAAAAGCTAATTGCTCCCTGGTCCCAAAAGACAGCTCGGCTTTTCCGGCTTTTGCGCTGCGCCTGTCCCTCACTGTGGAGTCGGGCTTTAGGTCCGAGCCGAATTTGACGCCTTTGTACCTGTCTCCAGTCATCACTTTCATTTTGGGGATAACTTTTTCCTTTACTGGTTCCACGTACTTCCGGCTTGTCTCCGCTTTTGCTTCTTCAAGGACAACTCGGAGAAGTTCGTGTGAGCGAGTCTCCTTCCGGTGTGATTCGAGCTGCCGCTCCTGTTTCTTGATTTCTTCCTTCTTTGACCTGATTCTACCGTGAAGACCATCAGCCGTATCACCTATCCTTCCCTGTAACCTGTTTATTTCTCCCTCAAGTTCTCTGATTTCTTCGTCCAGACCATCTACTTCCGCTTTGAGTTCGTTTAAAGTGCTTTCGGTAACTTCCTCTCCCGCAGGTTTCTTTCTATCGGCCTCGTGATTTAGTTCGTCTTTCTTATCCCGGGCTTCTCCCCAGGCCTTCTTGAGT
>CAZWZR010000054.1:0-9117 GCA_964638365.1 uncultured Thermotogae bacterium
AGGAAGGTTTAGGGTCCGGAAGCGTCGGGTTCAGCCAGTCGAACTGGTCCATCAAAACCCGGGCGTTTTTCCAGGTCAGTGGGCAAAGTTTAAGCTCATCAAAGGTTTTCTCCACAGAGAAATCCTGGTCAGCCCCTCCCTGAACGCAAAGCCTCTTCTCATCTCTCGGACCTCTTACCAGACCAAAAGTATTTTTGTCGGAAACCTGAATTGAATCCTCGTAGAACTCGTATCTATCTGGTAATTTTTGCCGCAGTTCCCCTAACGTACTCAACAAAATCACCTACTTCTATCTAAAATCTAGTCTTCGAAGCCAAACAGCTCTTTTTTACGTGAAAGGACGACGGTTTTCGCCAAATCATGAGCCACCTCTTCCGGCATCTGCCCCTTTTCCACGAACCTCCCCAGGACGTTCGCCAGGGAACGCCGGAAAACCTCGATCCTTGAACCATAAGACATCAGCTTTCTTGAATCACTGACCATTCCCGCGTGGTTGGCGAGCAAATCGACAGTCGCCACGTACTCGAGCTGTTTCTCGATTCCGTGGGGACTATCGTTGAACCACCAGGGTGCACCGACACTGACGTTGGGGAAAGCCCTGGCCAAAGTAGCTACCGTGGGCAGGTGAGTTGGATCCAGATAATACAGGACAGTCTCAAGTTCACCGTCGAACTTGTTGAGAAAATATTTTAGGTTCGAGGCAAAATCGACCGACTGAGTACCCACGTCGCCGCCGGAGTCAGGGCCGAGGGATTCGTAAAGTTCATCCCGGTAATCCCTCACCGCACCAATATGTAACTGAGTTACCCATCCGGACTCCTTGTTCAACTCCCCAAACCACGTCAATAAATAAGACCTGAAATCCGTGGATTCTTCAGGGGTTATATCGGATCCTTGGAATCCACTCCTGTAAACTTCAGCTGCTCTGGAGCGGTCGACCTGTTTCGTAACTCCCCGCTCGACTCCGTGATCGCTCGCCAGGCAACCCATTTGATCGAAATAATCATGTGTCTTTTCAAGTGCAGAAAGGAAGCCGTTAAAGGTCGAAACGTCCTGGTCGGTCTCCTCGCCGAGTTCATTTACCCAATCCTTCCAGGAATCGTGATCGATCTTAATGAACTTATCCGGCCGCCAGGTCGGCAAAATATTGGTATCTTCTACCTCGTCCCGAGCACGTTCGTGATATTCCAGGTTCATCGTCGGGTCGTCCGTGCTGCACAGGGTCTCGACGTTCATCTCGCTCAACAGTGGCTGGGGCTTAAAGCTCTCCTCCGCGAGCTTCGACTTAGTCACGGACCAAATTTCCTTGGCCGTCTCTTTGGAAATAGTCTTCTCTATCCCAAACCGCCGCTTCAGATCGAGGTGTACCCACTCGTAAGTCGGGTTCCCCGCAAATTCCGGAAACACCTCGGCTAAAACTTCCCACTTCTCCTTGTTCGGGGCAGAGCCAGTAATCAGCTCCTCATCCGCCCCGCGCTTGCGCATCAGCTCCCAGACGTAGTGGTCAGTCGCCGCCTCGACCTCCCAAATATCCCTCCAACCATGATTTTCGACTAGTTCTTCCACGTCGGCATGGGTGTGGGGATCGTAAATCGGTTTATTCCTAATATTGTCGAAAATTTCCTCTCCAATTTTATCATCAATCAAATAAGAGTCATCCAGAAAACTCAAATTATCACCTCAAGGGCTTCCAATGACGTTTAAATATCCTTCTGAGATGAAATCAGGTTAAACTATCTACACTAAGTAATTACTTGTTCCTAGGGTATCCTATCCTTTTAGCATTCCTTCCCTCAAACCTTTTATAAAGAAGTCCTTAAAAACAAGGAATATTATTAAAACAGGAATAATAGACAAGACAATCATGGCACCAATTCTACCGTACACAAGGGTCTGCAACTCATCTCTTATCCAGACTATCCCCACCGGCAAAGTCTGCCAGTTATTTTTCGTCATTAAGGTTGAAGCAAATAAATATTCCTGCCATGCAAAAACAAAAGTTATAATTCCTGTAGCTGCTAAGGATGGTTTAGTCATAGGTACCATTACTCGCCACCACATCTGAATTTCCGTACAGCCATCAACAATTGCAGCGTCTCTAATATCGTCAGGGATAGTTGAGAAGGCACCACGCATAATTAAAATTCCCCAAGGCAAGTTAAGGGAGACGTAAGGTAATATTAACCCAATCCAGCTATTCCTGATACCCAGCCAGTCCTCCATCATGTAAATAGGTATCAAGTACATTATATAAGGAATTGTTAAAACTAGAATGATACCCATAAATAGCGCTTCTCGTCCTCTAAATTTTCTTTTCCCGAAAGCATACCCACTCATGGCGCTAGAGATCAAAACCAAGACGACCGTTGAGACAGTTACAACTAAACTATTCAAAAAATAACGGAGAAATTCCTGCATCTCCCCAAAAACGTATAGATAATTTTCTAGCGATATCGCTCTGGGAATTAGCGTAATAGGGTATTGAAAAAGCTCCGCTCTAGGTCTCAGTGAGGTTATAAAAATCCATATCAAAGGGGACATAAAGAGTAGAGCAAAAATAACGATACTGCCCAAAATAATCTTTTGTCTTAAACTATTCTCTCTCAAACTTATTCACCTTCATCTATATCACGTCGCCTCTCCTGGTTCTTCAGCACTTAACATCTTATTCATTACCCAAGAAAGCACCAGAATTATAAGAGCTGTAAGGTATGCCACTCGAGCTGCCTTTCCAAAAGCCAATCTCTGAAATGCGGCCTTCCAGGAATATAAATAGAGTGTCAACGTAGACTGGCCTGGCCCCCCTTCCGTAATCACTCGCGGTAAAACAAATACCTTGAGGGAATTTATTAAAACCCAAACGCCTCCAATGAACAAATAAGGTTTGATATTTGGAATCATAACGTATCTAATTTCCTGCCAAAAGTTCGCCCCATCAACTTTCGCCGCTTCTCTAATACTTGAGGGTATGCTTTGTAAACCGGAAAAAAAGACTATAAGAGTAAAGCCAATCATCTTCCAGGACCTGGCAACCACCAAAGAATAAAGGGCCGTAGACGGTTCTCCATACCAGTATGTAGCTAGATGCCCCAAACCGATATTTCTCAATATTTGGTTGAAGATCCCCATATCCGGAGCTAAAAACCAAGCAAAAGTTATTCCTACCAGGGACATTGGTACGATCATGGGAATATAAAAGATCGTTTGAAAAACATAAGCTCCCCGAACTAGTTCGTTTAACAAAATAGCCAGTCCAAGAGAGAGAAAGAAAGATATCAAGAAGTAAGGTATCGCGAACTTTATCTGATTCCAGAGTGCCGTAGCAAAAAAACCATCATGTAATATAGTCTCTGTATAACCCTGAATTCCAATAAATTTAGGGAAAGCGTCTTTAGCATAGTTAAATTTTGTAAAGCTAAGATAACCTGAAAATAATACAGGGAAAGCAATAAAGAAAAATATAAAAAACAGAGTTGGAGAAAGAAAGAATAATAGAGAAATCCTTTCTGAGATTTTCTTTTTCAAACTGGACAACATCTTCTTCTCAACTCCTTAACCTTTATTCTAAACTAGAGGGCAGGCGAGATTCCTCGCCTGCCCTAATTTACTAAATTATTCCGCTCTTAGATTGGAAAAGTCCAATCCGCTAATCTCAGAACGGATATTCTCGAGCGCTTTTTCTGGTTCCATTCGTCCACTAGCCGCCTCAGGTAAGTACTTTTTGAGTATATCCAGATATTCATCGATGTCTTCGTATAGCGGTATGGGTTTAGACGCGTTAGCAATCGAGAGTATAGTGTCCATTTGGTCCTGGAACCAAGTTATACCTTCTCCGTAGTAATCCTTCATTACCGGAAGCTTGCCGTAATTATTAAAGCTCCATTGCTGGAAATGCCGTGAGAAGATGGCTTCTTTTATGTATTTCTTTGCTGCGTCCTTTTTGTCCGAGACTTTTGGTACCCATACAGAGTGGGTCCAGATTATACTACCATTCTCCTCTGATCCAGGCCATCCCAGGTAAGCTATATCTGACTCGTCCTCGGTAACGCTAACGAGTTCCATAATATGACCCTGAGCCGCAAAGAAGCTTCCCGCAGCACCTGTTTTCCACTTTGAGTATCCGGCGTCATCAGAAGTTACCCATGAACCGAGGCCTCGGTCGCTCATCTCAGCTAGCATACCAAGCCACTTCTCGGCGGTCTCACTACTTACGTCAAACCCTCTACCATCTTTTTCCTGGAAGGTACCATTCATAGCGAGGATTGGAGCGGCATAGTTGTATTGCATAAACTCGCGATCCCAAATCTGAATATGTGCCCCAACAGGAGCGTTCTCTTTTATTTTTTCAAAGTAGCTATAGAACTCTTCAGGCTTATCAAAGTCCGGAATTGGTTTCGGCTCCCCATCTTCCCAAAGCCCTGCGTCCTTCATTATATCAGTGTTTGCTCCAACTATAGCTACTTCCCCCATAAATGGAAGGGCCGGGTAGTAGGTTCCTTCCCTTTCGGGATTCTTATAATGACCGGCTGCCAGGAAGCCTCCAACGAATTCGTCTTTGGCCATATCCCCTTCCAGGATACCGCCAAGTGGTTCGAGCCAATTACCACCTATCACTGGACCAAGCATTGAACCACTTCCACCAACAAAAACATCAAAGGGAGTATCCCCGTTTCTCCACTCAGCAATATATTTAGGTGCGCTCCATTTGCCCGCTTTATTTAAGTTAACTTCAATGTCAGGATTATTTTCATCGAACGTCTCCGTCACTTCTTGAAGCGGAAACTTAGTATGAATCCAGGGAGGAGCATATACTCGTAAAGTTTCCTGAGCCCGAACTTGGAGAGAAGCTACAAAAAGTGGTGTAATAACTATGGTTAGGACCATAATCGTCGCTACTATGCTTTTTTTCATGTATTGTCACCTCATGGTGAGTTTTTTTGGTCTAAAACTACACCAGCTCCCTCTTATTATATCACCTCCAAATAATTAAAAGTCGTTATAATCTTCTCTAATAGACCGAAGAGTTTCTTGGCGTACCTGGCTCAAATGATGGTGCAAGCTCTCCCTAGCATCATTTTCATCCTTTCGTTCTAAAGCATCTAAAATTACTAGGTGTTCTTCTGCAGATTCAGAAATCCTTTTGTTCAGGTGACGAGTAAGACTTATTAAATCGTGTATCCTTGAGGTAAAATCTTTGAGGAAGTTATTATTGGAATTTTTCAGTAAAATTTTCTGATGCAATATCTCATCCGTCCTATCGAACCAATCCCTCTTTTCACGCTCGCTAAGATTATTTTTTTTAATTTCTAAAGTATCTTTTCTACATTCTTCGATTAAGTTTTCCGGTACATTATCAATGACTTCTCCTATAGCATATAATTCAAAGAGTTCTCTCATATCGTAAAGCTCTTTGATATCGCTCGAGGTTAATTTCCTCGCGTAATACCCCACTCGCGGTTTTATAGATATTAGGCCACGATCCTCTAGCGCTTTCATTGCATCCCTAACCGGGGCTCTACTAACCTCAAATTCTTTTGTTAAGGCATCTACATCAATTTGCTCTCCCGGCGATATCTCTAAATTAATTATCCGCTCCCTTAAAACCGCAAAGATCTGGTCAGCAAGACTTTTTTTATTTAACTCAACAGCATCTTGTGCCGTTTCTCTGTCCATTATCGTCACTCTCAATATGTAAAAGTTGATATATTACATTTTTAAAATAACATAATGGCTACCAGAAGTCAAGTAGCTCTCAGTCGGAGAAATTAGCGATAGCTGTATCAAGTTGAATATAAGCTTTAACCCGGCTTCACTATAATCCGCTAAGTTCTCTTTCGTATTATTCCATCACATTAATTAAATGATTCGCTGAGAACTGAATTAGTCTTTCCGGAAAAAGTAGGGTCATTTCACTAAAAAATTAGCAAATTTCTAATTTGTCTTTCACTAAAGTAACGGGTTATTATAAATTCGGACGGTGTATTAAGAAGAACTTTGGTATAAACAAAGGCGCAGCTTGCGTTTTTATTAATTAAATCAAGGAGGAGAAAACATGAATTACTCAATAGGTCTTGTGGGCACAGGCGCTGCAGCCGAACTCCACGCCAGCGCTCTGGAAGAAGTCACAGGCGGTAACTTGGAGGCGGTCTACAGCAGAACAAAAAGTAACGGCAAGGAATTTGCTGAACAGTGGTGTATTGACTATGTTGATGATTTCGAAAAACTAACTTCAATGGAGAAAATCGATTTCATCTCTATCTGCACTCCCACGGGAACTCATTCGCAATTTGCAATTCCAGCCGCAGAAGCAGGTAAAGACCTGGTGATAGAAAAACCCCTCGAAACGACCCCAGAACGTTGTGACACGATTATTCATGCCATTGAAAAGCAGGGTCTCCAGCTATCAGTTATCTTTCAAAATAGGTTTAAGGATCCGGTCAAAAAGATTAAGAAAGCCCTTGAAGAAGGAAATATCGGTAAATTGGTTATCGGCAAGGCCGAGATAAACTGGTACCGTTCCCGGAAATATTACGAAAATAGCTGGAAGGGAACTAAAAAATACGACGGTGGCGGGGCCTTAATTAACCAGGGAATTCATACAATAGACCTGTTACAATGGATGATGGGGAAAGTCATAAAAGTCAACGGCAAGGTTAAGACCTTAAAACATGAAATAGAAGGAGAAGATACGGGAGTGGCAACGCTGGAATTTTCACAAGGTGGACTGGGAGTTATAACAGGTTCGACGGCAGTCTATCCCGGTTTAGAAGAACGACTCGGTCTATATGGAACGGAGGGCAGTATAGAGTTAAGAGGAAGCAAAATAACGACCTGGAAAACACCGAACGAAGGCCAAAGGCCCGAACCCGAGGAAGATTTGGGCGATGATGGCTCCACCGGAGCAAGTGCTCCCATGGACGTAGATTCGGAAAATCACAGGAGGCAGTGGCAGGAAATCGTCGATAAGACAGAAAGAGGTGGAGAACCGCCGGTAAGCGGTAAGGCGGCAAAAAAGTCCGTGGAAATAATCGATGCCATATATGAGTCCTCCAGAACGGGGCAAAACGTAACCATAGATTAATCACGGGGATCATCTATGAGATACAGAAATCTCGGTGATACCGAACTCGAAGTCAGTACGATTTCAATGGGCTGCTGGGGTATATCAGGCGGAGTAATGTGGGGAGAGCAAGACGAAAAGGAAGCCATTGCAGCTATCAAGAAAGCTCATGAGATGGGAATAAGTTTTTTTGATACGGCGGAAGCTTACGGAAACGGTTATTCGGAGAAATTACTCGGCAAAGCCCTGGAGGGCTTCAGAAATAAAGTCAAGATCGCCAGCAAAGTTTCCGACAATCACCTTCGACCTTCTGAATTGAAAATCTCATGTGAAAACAGCCTTCGCAGGTTGAATACCGATTATCTGGATCTATATTACGTTCACTGGCCAAATCCGGAAATTCCGGTCGAAGATACCATTGAGGCCCTGGAAGATCTAAAAAAAGAAGGCAAGATTAGATACTACGGAGTTTCTAACTTTGGAGTAAACCAGCTGGAAAACCTGCTACAGAATACGGACCCTGGCGTAAACCAGTTACCTTATAGTCTGCTCTGGCGAGCCATCGAATACGAGATAAAACCGTTTTGTGAAAAATGGGACATCGGAATAGCCGCTTATAGCCCTTTAATTCATGGCTTGCTAACTGGTAAATTTGACTCACCAAAGGAAGTACCTGACGGCCGTGCCAGGACGAGGCACTTTTCGCGAAACAGAAGGAAGACACGTCATGGAGAAGAAGGTGCGGAGGAGGAGACATTTAATACAATCTCTGAAATAGAGGGCATTTGTCGAAAGTACGATATTGAAATGGTCAAAACTTCACTTGCCTGGCCACTCACAAAATCAGGCGTTGATACTGTAATCGCCGGAGCTCGTTCCCCTGAACACGTCGAGATAAACGCAGGAGCAGCTGAAATTGAACTACCAGAAGAGATGAAGAAAGAACTCACCGAAGCGACGTCTTCTTTAAAAGAAAAACTGGGCAGTAACCCCGATTTATGGCAGGGTAAAGGAGAAAGCCGTATAGAATGACCCTATGCAGTAACCTCCAATTTTCCCAAGCCTTCCGAATTGCCTCCTTAAATAATCAAGTGGAGTCGTAAAAGAATGGAAAATAGTACCTTAACTCAAAAATTCCCGCACTGTAAGCGGGGGTTTTTGAGTCCTCTCATCAATAGCTCAATAATGACTTCTAATGCTTTTATCTAGTACTTCTTCGGTAATAAGACCATCTTCGCCTGAAGATCTGTTAGAAGTCCCGTCCAGTAAAACATCTTCGACGTGCTCTACCAGACCAGAATGAGTAGCTGGAAGGCTTTCGAACTCGTACTTTTCCTGCTCCATCCCATCCAGCAGGACCTTTGGTTCAGCCAAATCATCAGTGTACACAGTACCTTGAGTCCCATGCAGGTAAAACTCGTCGGCCGGGCGGCTGGTATAAAAATCTGCCTGCACACTTGCCTGTGCACCGGAATCAAATTTGAGACTCAAAGTCACTGTATCTTCCAGATCATTACCGGATTCAAAGGAACTTACCACGCCGCTTGATTCTTCTATCGACCCCAGCAAAAACGCCAGCAAATCAACCCTGTGGGAAGCAACGTCGACGAACCAACCACCACCGCTTACCTCCAGCTCCTCCCTCCAGCCAGGGTCTTCTGGTGGAACGAAAGAGATATGGACGTAACCCTGAACGGGTTCTCCTATCTTGCCACTTTTCATTATTTCCCGGACCTTCTGCATATGGGGGTAAAACCGCCTGTAATAGGCAACAAATAGTTCTACTCCCTCCGAATCACAGACTTCAATCATCCGGTGGGCCTCGCCGGCATCCATACCCATAGGTTTTTCTACAACAACATCCTTTCCGGCTTCAGCCGCCTCAACGGTATACTTCTTGTGACTACTTGGAGGGGTGGCGACGTAAACCACGTCAATTTGTGAATCCTGAATCAGTTTTTTTGCTTTATCCGTCGCCATAGGTATTCCATGTTCGGAAGCAAACTCTTTAGCTCTAGACAAATCACGCCTCATTACCGCCTTTATTTGGCTTCTCT
>CAZWZR010000055.1:0-8959 GCA_964638365.1 uncultured Thermotogae bacterium
CGGACATAAACCACGCCTCCAGGGCGCTCGAGACGCTGGCCGGAAAGCTCATCTCCGAGAAACTGGACATGGTGTCGATAATGGCGGACCTCCGGACGGATACCGGCTGGGAAAAATTTCTCATACCGAACTTCGTTTATTTCTTTAAGACCCTCTATCCGTTCAGCCGGGTTAACGACCCCCAAGCAAGTACTGCCGCTGCCGCAGGGGGTTGCGTTCTGGTCAGGAAATCAGCCCTAGAAGAGATCGGGGGATTCAAGAGGCTCCGGGACGCAATCATCGACGACTGCTCACTGGCCAGGATTTTGAAAGACGAAGGGGAAAAGCTCTGGATCGGCCTTTCCCACCTGTCGAAAAGCTACCGAAGCTACGGGAACCTAGGTGAGATATGGAAGACGATCTCCCGGTCCGCATTCAGCCAGCTGAATTACTCTCCCCTCCTCCTGTTTGGCACGGTTATCGGCATGGCATTTCTGTTCCTCGTACCGCCGGCGGGTTTTGCGCTGGGACTTACCGGACTGGCAACTTCCGTCGGTGGGTTGAGTCTGCCGTACTCCGCCGGCCTGACCGCACTCGGAGGTCTGGGATGGCTGGTTCAGGCTTACAGCTTCCAGCCGGTTCTTCGCTGGTACGGACTCTCACCGTATTACGGCCTTGCGGCTCCTCTCGGTGGTACGCTCTATACTCTGATGACCCTCGACTCCGCTATTAGCTGGTGGTTCGGGAAGGGAAGCAGCTGGAAAGGGAGGCAGTACGGATGAAAAAAGGAAAAATTCTCGGCCTTGATTGGGGGAGCAAGCGGATAGGTATCGCAATTAGTGATAAAGAGGGCAACGTGGCCCTGGGCAGGCCGAGTCGCCACAGAGAGGACCTCGAGTCCGACCTGGATTACCTGGAGGAACTTGTGGAGGGGGAAGACGTATCGCTGGTAGTCGTCGGAATGCCCTTCCACATGAGCGGGGAAGAGGGACAATCAGCTGAAAATGTCAGGGAATTCAAGCAAGCTCTGGAGGAACGGCTACCTGTTCCCGTGGATACGATGGACGAACGGCTTACCAGTTCGGAGGCCGAGCGGGTGATGATCGAGTCGGACCTAAGGAGGGAAGAACGAAAGGAGAAAAGGGACAGGGTCGCCGCCACGCTCATTCTCCAGCGATACCTGGACAGCGAAGTCGAGTAGAAAAGGGGCTATGAGGCCAGCTGATTTTTAAGCTCTCGATCAATCCGTCTTTTCTATCAAACACTACTTTCTTCGGAGAACTCCTCGTAAATGTCGAGGTACTTTTCTCCCACCTTCTCCAGGCTATACTCTTCTGCGGCTTCTTTCGCGTTTTCCGTTATCCTGCCCCTGACCTTATTTTCCTCCATGGCTTCCTTGATCAGTTCGACGAACTCATCCGTTTCTTCACCTTTCAAACAGCTCTCCCCGTCGGTCAACAGGTCCTTATAGGCTGGAAGGTCCCTCGTTACGATCGGCAGGCCATGTGCCGCCGCTTCCAGGAGGACTATAGCTTCGTTTTCCTCCTTGGAAGGAAAGAAAAAGAGATCGCCGGAGGAGAGAGCAGCGTCGATATTTCCCACGTATCCCGTAAATCGTACGTTGTCAGGAGAGTTATATACTATCTCGTCCGTTTGATCTCCAAATAACGATGACCAATCTATCTTTTGACCGTACCAGATGAACTTATATTGGGGAAGCTCTCTTGCTACTTCGACGAAGGTAGAAACGTCCTTCCGGGGCTTAACCTGGCCAATGGTGATAACCGTGGGGCGATCCATGTTATAGCGTTCCCTGTACCTTCTGCGTTCCTGCTGGGAATACTGGATCTTGGAAAAGTCTACACCATTGCTGACTACCCGGATTTTCCCCGGATCGACACCGGAGTCCATCATCTTACCCTTCGCGTACTGGGTGGGTGCGACAACTATATCAGCGGTTTCATAAATCCGGGAGAGCCAGAGCTTGTTAACCAGGGGCTTCACCAGGTATTGGGAAAGAGTAAACCCCCTATCTATACTTCGACCGGCGTGGACAAATACGATTCCCAGTTTCCCCCGCCTCTGGGCCCCTTTGAGCCTGAGATAGGATAAAGGTCCGGGCCAGTTTATATGAATTGCACCGTAAGGCTCGATGGGCTTTTCCTTGACCTCTATCCCGTGCATCTCCAACGCCTTACGCTGATGATCAACCGCGGAGGTAATCCCGTGCGCCCCGTACATCATCGGGTCTTTATAAACACATACGCTTTCCAGATCCATGTACTTTCGCCCCGCTCTCTCGCCCAGAGTTTTACTAGATTGTAAAAAACCCTAGGGGAAGAAAGCAAATTAGCTGGTTTTTGAAAAAGGGATTGATCCAGGCAAATAGTCGTGTATAATGCTTGACCGAGAACGTCGCTCAACTTGAGGTGTCGAGATTGACCGCAGATAAAGAAAAAAGCGAAGACCGCTTGTGTTCTCCGGACGACGGGGCGGACAAACCGGAAGACGAAGACGAACCACCGGGTTTAACCGTATTTCCAGTTCCTCCTTTGTACCGGGATCTCCCTCCCGGTTCCTACCCCGAGGTAGCTCCGAGCTCTCAAACACCAACACGCAAGGCCCAAAGGATCGGCACCGAATATCATGTTTATTTCCGGCCGGGCGTCGAAAAACTCGACAGGATAAAGTTCAGTCGAGTTCGCTTCTACCAAAAGTCCTCGAGAGTTAGAACAACGAACACCATTAGATGATATCCTCCATAAGCTCCTGCCCTTGTTCATATGTCTCGGCGTGGATCCCTACTCAGGGGGTTTCTTACCCGAATCACTTCGACTCCGGCGGGTTCACGGCTTCCCTAGCAAGGGATGGTAACCTTTGAACAAGCTGTTTAAGCTCTTCCGTATATTTTTTCGGCTGGGCCTATTTACCTTCGGCGGGGGGTTTGCGATGATCCCTCTCATTGAGGAGGAGATCATAAAGAAGAATTCCATGCTGCGAGAGGACGAGTTCTTCGACATTGTTGCATTCACCCAGAGCCTGCCCGGTTCGCTTGCCGTAAACATGTCTATATTCATCGGCTACCACGTCCAAGGAGTCCCCGGTGCTCTGACCAGCGCAATCGCCGTGGCCATCCCGCCCTTTTCGGTGATACTGCTGATCGCCACTTTCTTAATCAGGTACATGGAGATTCCGCTGGTCCAGCAGGCCTTTAGAGGTATCCGGGTGGCGGTATTGGTGTTGATTCTCCTCGCCCTGAAGCGACTGGCTCAGAAAGTCAACTGGAACGTTTACAAGGTGGTCCTGGTGGCTGCGATAATAGCGGGGATAAGCGGATTTGGGTTCCACCCCGGTTTCGCGATACTGATCTCGGCCGGGCTTGGCTATTTCGTGTTCCAGCCGATGGAAGAAAAAGAGGGATAAAACGTGTTCCAATTATTGCTGGTTTTCCTCCAGGTCGGTATTTTCAGCTTCGGTGGGGGTTACGCAGCGATCCCGTTCATCGAACAGCTGCTGATCGTCAGGAACGAGTGGATGGCTTATCAGGAGTTCGTCGATATCATCGCCATAGCCCAGATGAGTCCCGGCCCAATAGCCGTCAACAGCGCCACTTTCGTCGGCTACAACCTGGAGAAGTTCATGGGTGCCCTAACCGCCACTTTTGGAGTGCTCCTGCTACCATCGATCTTAAGCACCACCCTTGCGAGGTATTTTGAGAAGTTTAAAAAGTCGAAGTACATTCGCGGATTACTGAAGGGACTACGGCCGGCCGTGATCGGCCTCATAGCGACGGCCGAGATATCCATCGGCATGACGGCATTCGTGGGCAAGTCGGTAATCGTTATTGGGAAGAACCTCGTGATCGCGGTGCTGATATTTATATTCCTTGACCTGATGGATCAGCACCCCATCGCGGCCATCGTCCTAGCAGGAATCCTGGGGATGCTTTTATACTAGCTCGATCGGATTTATAACCTCTTCCTTCGGGGAATTAGAGAACCGAGCGTAACCGTCCTCGGTGATCCTCACCATGTCCTCTATCCTGATCCCGCCCCAGCCTTTTATATAAATCCCGGGTTCAACGGTGACGACCATCCCGGGCTCCAACGTGTCGTCACTCGTCTCGCTCAACCGGGGCCCCTCGTGGACTTCCAGGCCGACGCCGTGACCGAGACCGTGACCGAATTCATCTCCGTATCCAGCTTCCTCGATGACCCCACTGGCCTTTTCGTGTACTTCCCTCCCATCAACTCCCGGACCGAGGTTTGCCAGACCGGTCTTCTGAGCCTCCAGGACTACCTCATATACCTCTCTGAACTTTTCCGGCGGTTCGCCAAAGTAAACCGTTCGCGTCATATCCGAACAGTACCCCTGGTACTTTGCCCCCATGTCCACCAGTAAGTTTTCGTCCTCTTTTAACTTCTCATCACCGGGCTTCGCATGAGGCAGAGCACTTTTCTCCCCCGAGGCAACTATCGGCGGAAACGATACGTCATCGGCCCCGTTTTCCCTCATGAAGAACTCGAGCTCGAGTGCCACTTCCCGCTCGGTCATACCGGGCTCCACCATATCAATTAGAAACGAAAAGGCCTGATCCGCTATATCCGCTGCCTTCTCTTGGAGTTCGATTTCATCGTTATCCTTTTCCCGGCGTACCTCCCCTAGAGCACCGTCGACCTGAACGAGATCAACTCCATCCACTTTATCCCTTATCTTGTTGTAGAGTGCCAGACTTACGTCGTTCTGGTCTATGGCTATCGATTCGATCTCCAGATCGTTTACCAGTTCGGCCGTCGCTTCGATGGGTTTTGATTCGAGCTCCCGCAGTTCGATATCCGAGAGTTCGTCTTCCGCGGCATCGATGTACCTGGAATCGGTCAGAAAAATCACCCGATCGTGAAGCACGACCAGAGAACCCAGGGAAGAGTCGAAACCCGTCAGATAGCGCTGGTTGTTTCGGTCGGAGGACTCGAGGTTGATCAGCAGGTATCCGTCTATCCGTTCCCGATCATCTTTGCCTTTCTTAAGAAAATCTCGAAGTCTTTCTATTTTTGTATTCATAACAGGGATATTGTGGGATATGTTTTCTAATTTGCAAGTGAATTACCCCGCACCAAGGTTCGGGGTTCGTAACCACAGACCCATAAGGTTAGAAATGTTTTTCTCTACCGACAAAAGACCCAGCAGTCAATCGGGCCTGGATTATAAAATATAATCCCGACACGATCACTTAACGTAAACTTTTTCAGAGTTCGTCATGTAGCACCCGAACCGAGAAAATTCCAGCGACGCAGCGCATATGTCTGACCGATCCAGCACTTATCTGAGGATACCCAATTTGTGTTTTGATTTGTTAAGGTGTTTGTTGGTGGCAGCCAGAACTGGATCAAATCACCTCTATGAATCCAAGTATTATAACTCAGATAAGTGCTGGAGAGGGATATTACCATTACCGAGTGAGTTTATTTGTTTATGGATCAAGACCCCTAGAAATGAAAACCACTCTCATGAAGACAGCAGTTTGAGCACGCGAGTCGGAAATTTCTCGGTTCGGGTGCCCGGAGGCCCTACTGTAATTTTCTCGACTCAGGATAATTCAGGGCTTTACAACGGTACCTTGGTAACTCTTCAGGAAAATCCCGTCGGAGGCCGAGCGGGCATGGATCCAGCACTAGATGAGGAGGCTTGCCTGGATTAAGGAGTATAGTATCGTTAGACTACTAGATTTAGCAAGTACTCTTTACGTAAAAAACTTATCCCGCCTTCGCAACTCATCTAGTGCTGGGGAGCGAGGCCGAGAGAGGAAGCGCTGATTTCCTCGCAGGGGAAATCACGCGCGGTTTTATCGAAGAGTTACCAAGGTACCATGACCTGCTGTAATGCTACGAATCATTTACAGCTTGACCTCTTATGGGGTTTGAGCCAATTTCACTGTTAATTAATCGACCTAGATTAACGTATTGCTGAGGAAAGTCAGTTAGAGCAAATTTGGGGTTCTAGAATTTCAGATTAAAGCCCGTTTGTGAAAAACTTTTCCGATCGTTAGAATCTAAAAGACCAAATGTTGCAGATAAAAAAATGATTTAATCCTTTGCTGGAGGTAATATGTCAGAAAAAGACACTGTACTGGTAACCGGTGGTGCCGGGTATATCGGAAGCCATACCGTAAAACAGTTACTGGATCAGGATTACAAGGTGGTCGTTTACGATAACCTCATCTCGGGCAACGAGGAGTTCGTCCTGACCGACGATTTTGTCGAAGGAGACATCGGAGACGAGAAGTTACTCAAGGAGACGCTGGAGAAATACGAACCGGATTCAGTTATGCACTTTGCCGCTCACTGCCGGGTCGGGGAATCGGTCGAGGACCCGGGCAAGTACTACCGCAATAACGTCGTCAAGGGGCTGACCCTGCTGGACGCCGTCCGGGACTTCGGAATCGAGAAGTTCATCTTCTCTTCCAGCGCGGCGATTTACGGGGACCCGGAAGAGGTACCGATACCAGAGGACGCACCGAAGAACCCGAAAAACCCCTACGGACAGACCAAATGGACGTTTGAAAGGATTCTCGAGGATTATTCCCACGCCTACTCCACTTCAGCCTGTTCGCTCCGGTACTTCAACGCCGCCGGGTCTGACCCGGAAGGAGAAATAGGTGAAGTCCACGATCCGGAGACACACCTAATTCCGGTGGTACTTGAAGCAGCAGCCGGCGAGCGGGATTACATAGAGATATTCGGCACGGACTACGATACCCCGGACGGGACTCCAATACGGGACTACATCCACGTCAACGACCTCGCCGCGGCTCACATCTCCGCCCTGGAAAAACTCGACAGCGATGGTGACGACTACCTGGCTTATAACCTAGGGACCGGTGGGGGTTACTCCGTAAGAGAAGTCATCGACACCTGTAAAGAGGTGACGGAAATTGACATACCGGTGGAAACCGGAGACAGGAGACCCGGTGACCCACCGAGATTGGTTGCTAATCCCGACAAAGGTTTCAAGGAACTGAGCTGGAAACCGAAGTACGATAGCCTAACTCCAATCGTGGAAACGAGCTGGAACTGGATCAAACAACGCTACGGCCTAGCCTAACTCCAGCACTCAATGAGCCAGTACCCAAAAGGAATTTACGTACTCAGAGTCCGGGTTGAAGAACCGAAAAGAATGGAGGTGGGGAGCCTGCCTTCTCACAAATTCCAGGGAGAATACCTATACGTCGGCTCCGCACTCGGGCCCGGAGGGCTAAAACGGGTTAAGAGGCATCTCGAGGTTTCTAAAGGTACTCACGAGGGCGGACACTGGCACGTCGACTACCTTACGGAAGCGGGAAGGGTCCCCGTAAGCTGGTTAATCCCGACCGAAAAGGAACTGGAGTGTACCCTGGCAGGAAAGCTCGAACAGGAGTTAAGTCAGCCCGTTGAAGGCTTCGGGGCGTCCGACTGTGATTGTTATTCACACCTTTTTGTCTACGAAGAATCGAAAAAAGAGTTCCTGATAAAGCAGTTGAAGGACCTCACCCCCGAATCCAGACCGGTTCGCTTTGACTGGAAGTAGCTTTTCCGCTATCTTTTTAGATACGCCGCAAGACAGGAGGAGTGTGCATAATGGAAACAGTGATTGGACTTGAAATTCACGCTCAGTTACTCACGGATACCAAACTTTTCTGTGGCTGTTCCGCTGACTACTTTGGCGAGGAGCCCAATACTAATACCTGCCCCGTCTGTCTCGGCATGCCCGGGACGTTACCAGTACTGAACAAACGGGCAGTCGAGTACGGTTTGAGAGCTGCCCTGGCGTTAAATTGCGATATTCCGAAGAGATCCAAGTTCGACAGAAAAAACTACTTCTACCCCGACCTGCCGAAAGGTTACCAGATATCCCAGTTCGACGAACCACTTGCCGTCAACGGCCACCTGGAAATAGAAGGAGAGGAAATTGGCATCAGAAGAGTTCACATGGAAGAGGACGCGGGCAAACTCGTCCATCAGTCCGGAGGAGAGAGTTCTGTAGACCTGAACCGGGTCGGTGTCCCGTTGATAGAAATAGTCACCGAACCCGATTTGAAGTCGCCGGAAGGAGCGCGAAAGTTCATGGAGAAACTGAGGCAGATTCTCCGTTACGTAGAGGTCTGTAGTGGTGATATGGAAAAAGGGTCGCTGCGCTGTGACGCCAACATTTCACTCGGCGAGGACGAAAAATTGGGGACTAAGACGGAAGTAAAGAACATGAACTCGTTTAGCGCCGTGGAAAAGGCGCTGAAATACGAGAAGAGAAGACAGAAAGAACTACTGGAAAAAGGCGAAGAAGTCGACCAGGTTACCCTTGGCTGGAACGCCGACGCGGAAGAGGCCCAGCTTATGCGCTCCAAGGAAGAAGCCCACGACTACCGCTACTTTCCGGAACCGGACCTCGTACCTCTGGTGATAAGTGACGAATGGAAGGAGAGAGTCGAAGCAGAATTACCAGAACTGCCCGGGGAAAAGGCGGAAAGGTGGAAGAAAGAATTCGGTCTGCCGGATTACGATGTAGGGGAACTGACTGAGAACAGGGAAATAGCAAACTACTTCGAGGAAGCAGTGTCCCGCTACGACTCACCCAAAGAGGTTAGTAACTGGATGATGTCCGAGCTTTTCCGTGTCCTGAAATTGCCAGAAGCGGAACTCGGAGACGTCCAACCGGAGGATTTCGCCTACCTGGTAGAACTGGTCGGTGAAGGCGAAATAAACGACAACACGGCCAAGGACGTTCTCGAGCGATCATTCACTGAAGGTAACACTCCTCAGGAAATCGTGGAATCGGAAGGTTTGAAGAGGATATCCGACGAGGGAGAACTCGAGGGGATTATCGAAGAAGTAATCGAGGAGAACCCGGACGCGGTCGAGGATTTCAGATCCGGAAACGAAAACGTTCTGGGTTTCCTGATCGGTCAACTGATGAGCAAAACCGAGGGCCAGGCGGATCCCAACAAAGC
>CAZWZR010000056.1:0-8928 GCA_964638365.1 uncultured Thermotogae bacterium
TCGTAGGCCTCACTGACTGAAAAGTCGTTCCGGTATAACTCCGGGCTAATTTCCTCCAGAGTTACCATTGTTTAACGGAGAAAGGATAAAACAAATCGGACCTCCAGGACAAGAGTCGTCGTCCTCCGTTAGCCACCCAGCATTTGCAGTACGACTTCCCGCTGTCTGGAGTGATCCAGTTCTATAAGGAAGACCCGCTGCCACTTGCCAAGCTGCAGCTCACTATCAATTATCGGTACAGTCTCGCTTGCCCCCAGACCCAGGGACTGACAGTGGGCATGTCCGTTCGGAACCTCGTCCGGAGTCATGTTCTCCGTGCGTATGGAGAAGTCATTATGGCGGTAGTAATCGTCCTCCGGCGCTACTTTCGCGAGGAACTCGGCCATGTCCTTTTTCAGCAGGGTTTCGTTCTCATTAATCCTGATCGCGGCAGTCGTATGCCTGCTGAAGACGACCAGTGCTCCCGATTCCACTTCCCTGTCTTCTACGAACTGCTCCACTTTGTCGGTAATGTCGATGAACTCCGGGGCCTTGGTCGTTTGTATTTTCAATACCTCTGTAGAAGTCGAGGTCAACATCTTATAACCTCCTTTTGAATGACTAAGATCTATCCAGTTCCTGTAAGGTCTCCTCAACTGAAGAGACCGCCGATTGTGGAGTGGATGCTCCTGCAGTTATACCCACTTTATCCACCCCTTCGACCCATTCCGGTTCTATCTCGGTTTCGTCCTTTATGTGATGCGTCTCTATACCAGTATTACCAGCGACTTCGGCAAGCTTCCGGGTGTTAGCGGAATTCTTGCCTCCGACCACCAGAATCAGTTCGACTCGCTCTGCAAGTCTTTCAGCCGCCTCGTACCTCCTTCTAGTCTCACCACAGGTCGTGTCAACTATCTTTACATCCTCCAGACTGTTCCTGTTTGCCCGCAGGAAGTCAGCTGCAAAATCGAAAAAGTACTTCTTTCCCTTTGTAGTCTGAGAAAGAAGCGCAACTTTTCCTTCAGCAATCGGCACTTCCTCTTTCGGATCAAGTATCGCCACACCTTTTCCGTCGAGCCAGCCCAGGATATTTCGGACTTCGGTATGGTCGTTTTCACCGTAAATGACGACCTGATATCCCTTGTTAACCAGGTCTTCTGCAGTCTCCTGAGCCTTTTTCACTATCGGGCACGTCGTATCAATCAGGTCCAGTCCTTTGTTCTCGATTTCACTGTGGATATCCCGCCCAGCTCCGTGAGCAGTTATTACCACGGAGGACGTATCCACGTTGTCGAGCGAATTAACCACTTCTGCCCCCTCATTTGACAGGTCTTCCACTACGTTCGGGTTATGGACTATCGGGCCGAGGGTGTCGATCTTCTCGTGCTCCTCGAGCTTATCCTCTACTATATCGACAGCTCGCCTAACACCGAAACAAAATCCAAAGAGGTCAGCTTTTACTATTTCCATTATACTCCTCTTCAATATAAGTCCTTATCCTGTTCTCCAGCCGGTCAACCACTTCAAGCGTCCTGGAGGAGGGGATCAGTGCCTCCTGATCGCCGTTCACGTAGAGCAGACCACCTCTAGCAGTACCAACTATTCCGAGATCAGCGGAGCCGGCCTCACCAATTCCGTTGACCGCACAGCCCATGAGCGCTACCTGAATGGAGTCCTCCAGGTCGCCAAGCCTGGCCTCCAGCTTTCGACCGATCGTCTCCACGTCGACTTCCGTCCGTCCACAGGTGGGACAGGAAATTACGTCGATCCCCCTATCCCTGATGCCGAGCGACCTGAGTATATCGTAGGCAGCTCCGACTTCTTCGCGCGGTGGCGCAGTAAGGGAAACCCGGAGAGTATCACCAATGCCTTCCTGGAGTAGGGTTCCAATTCCGATCGAGGACTTGACCAGACCGCTCCGTCCGCCTCCGGCCTCCGTTACACCAAGGTGGAGCGGATAATCGTACCTGGCGGAAAAAATCTCATTGGCTTCTATCGTCCTGTTGACATCGCTGGATTTCAGCGAAACCACTATATCTTCGAACCCTTCATCCTCCAGAAGCTCGATCTCCTTCTCGGCGCTGACCACCATCCCTTCCGGGGTCCTTCCGTATTTTTCGACGATTTTCTTGTCCAGCGAACCGGAGTTCACACCTACGCGAATCGGTACCGATCGCGATTTCGCTTCCCGGGCGATTCCGCCGATTGCCTCTTCGTCCGTTATATTTCCGGGGTTGAGCCGCAACTTGTCCACCCCTGCTTCCAGCGCAGCAAAAGCTAGCTCGGGCGAGTAGTGTATATCGGCAACTATCGGAACGGGGCTGCGTTCTACGATCTCCGGCAACACCTCTCCGGCTTCACTATCCGGAACTGCCACCCGAACTAGCTCGCAACCCCGCTCGACCAGCCCGGATATCTGTTCCAGCGTCTTGTCGAGGTCCTTCGTATCCGTATTCGTCATGGACTGGACTACAACCGGGTTATCGCCACCGATTTTAACTCCACCCACGTCCACGACTCTGCTTTGGGTCATTATCTAACTATCCTCTCGGTTCTCTCGTCACTTACGTAGCCGTTATCCATGAACCAGTCCACAGCCTTCTTCAAAGTTTTCGACATCGGTGTCTTCGAGACTCCCAGTTCGTCCAGCCACGGAGTCGGGTCTATTTGTTCATCCACCCTGGTTGATTGAATTGATGCAACCGGTATCCTGGGCCTGCGATCCAACAGAAACCCCTCGAAGAACTCATCCACCCAGGCAGCCGTCAGTGCCAGATGATAGGGAACCCGGAACCGCGGCTTGGGCAGTCCGGTTATACTCGACAGGAGTTGTATCAGTTCCGATAGATTCGTGTTCCTATTCCCGATCACGTATCTCTTCCCGGATTCACCCTTTTCCATCGCGAGCAAATGGCCCTCAGCGACGTCCTCGACGTCCACAATGTTGAAATCCATATCGACGAAACCCTTCATACCCCCATTTAGAAATTCAAGGATCATGCGACCCGTCGGGGTGGGCCCATAATCACCAGGCCCAACCGGTACAGTAGGGCTAGCAACCACTACATCCATATCCGATTCGCCCTCCAGCTCCAGCGCTTCGAGTTCGGCAAAGTACTTCGATATTTTGTAATCGCTGGGAAGGTGATCGGCTGATTCCGGCAGACTCCCGTCTTCATCCGAGTGGGCCAGCAGAGAAGCCGTACTCGTGTGGACCACTCTATCGATACCCGCTTCCTCAGCTGCCAGCAGGACGTTCCTGGTTCCTTCAACGTTGACTTCGTAAAAATCCTCATAGTTCGAGGTCCAAAAGCTATAAAGGGCAGCGGTGTGGAATACTCCATCTGCACCCCGGACGGCTTCCTCCATATCGTCCCGGTTTCTGATATCCCCGGTAACGAGCTCGACGTCGAGCCCCTCCAGGTTGACCGTATTACTGCTACCCCTGATCAGCCCTTTTACTTCATGTCCCTCCCCGAGCAGTTTTTTAACCAGGTTGCTCCCGACGAATCCGTTGGCGCCGGTTACGAGATACTTCATCTGCATCACCTCAGCAAAGCGGGTACGACCGCGTCGATAGCACTCGCGAGCCTTTTCCTCGCCTTAACGGTGTTCCGAAACATCCCAGGAGCCGTGCCCAATCTTCCTGGAGACCGCAGCAACCAGGCCAGGGTTCTGCCCGGTCTTATACCGCCGGATTCATCGTAGCAATCCTCCGGTGGCAGAGTTCTATCTATTTCGTCAAAGACCACTCTCAAGCCGAGAAAAGGCAAATCGTGCTCCTCTGCGGTTTTTGCTTCCCAGTACGTTTCCTGGTCAACTATCGGAGAACTTTCTCCCTCCAGAGCCCGCTTCTCTTCCGATTCCGTAGCGGCCTCTTTCAAAGTCAACAACCCGCAGGTCCTGGTCTCTTTTCCGAGCGCCAGCTCCGCCCGCTTCCTGAATTGCCGATCAGAAGTATAGCAATCACCATCTACTACGGACTCGACCTCATCAACCAGACATAGATCCCCGGGACCGAACTCCGGATCTATCGATCCGGCAAAACCGACTGACAAAAACCCGTCTATCCCTGAGCTCATATCCATTTCACTCATCGTATCCAGGGTATTATCCCGACCGATTCCCGTATAGGTCAGTTCGCACTGCGACCAGTAATCGCTCTCCATGTCAAGCCCGCCAAAACCCTCCAGTTCGACTGGAGCAGCAGCCAGCAGAGACAACATCTTTTCTATGAACCGGAGAGCATCTTCTTTACGCTATCCGGAACGGAACTCTTTACCAGGTCAACCAGTCCGTCAGTACTCCGAAGCGAATCTATCGTTCCGGCCGTATCAAATCCGGAGTGGATCATACAGCTATTACACCTGCGGTCGTTGCCCGGGCCGAAGTTTTCCCACAACTCCTTTTCAAGTATCTCATCCACGGAATCTACGTGTTCATCTGCCAGGACGTAACACGGCTTCCGCCAGCCCCGGACCGTATATGTCGGAGAGGCCCAGGCCGTACACTCGAGATCCCTCTTTCCGCGCAGGAAGTCCAGGTAAAGCGGCGTATTGTAGAGCGGAAAGTCCTCCACCTTGTCAGGGTCGAGGATCTCCTGAAAGACCTCGATCGACTCCTTTCGCTCCAGAAAGTGCTCCTCGGCGCTTCGGTCCACTGCGGAGTAGTTATATCCCGGGGCGAGCATTATTCCCTCTATACCGGCCTCAGTCAGCCTGCGAAATAATTCGTGCAGGTCGTCCGGATCGCTCTCCTTAAAGATCGTGGTATTAGTCGTCACCCGATAACCCATATCTACGGCCTTCTCCAGCGCGGAAAACGCCTTTTCGTAAGTCCCCTCTCTGTTCGTGAACTGATCGTGAACCTCTTCAGTGCCGTCCAGGTGCACGGCAAAAGCCAGTTTTTCCGAGGGCTCAAAGTTCGTAAGCTTCTCCTCTAGCAACAATCCATTGGTACAGAGATAGATGTAATACCCCTCATCAATCAGGTCTTCTACGATGGTTTCTATCTCGGGATGAACAAGTGGCTCTCCACCCGTAATTGATATAACGGGGGCACCGGACTCATCGGCAGCCTCCAGCACCTCTTCCGGCGACATCCTTTCGTCCATGTAATCCGAATACTCCCTGATCCTTCCACAACCGGTACATCTCAGGTTACATTGTTCCAGCGGTTCTATCATCGTGACAAGGGGGAAACGCTTCCTACCCTTGGCCATCTGCGCGGCCGCGTAACTCGCTATTTTGGTATTCATCTTTAAAGGTCGACCCATATATTTTCCTCCTATTTCCTTCTGTTCAATAAAAAGTGACCAAAATCCTTCAGGTCGGATTTTGCCCAGTTCTGCAGATCGGTTTTCTTCAGCTCCCCTTTTGCCTCACTCCAGAACTCTTCCGCTTTTTCACTTGTACTTTCTTTGGCATCCATCTCTTCCAGAGCCGACCGGACTTCGTCCACCTCTTCCGGGTCGAGTTTGTCCTGACCAAAATACATCTCCTTTAACTTCGAAAAGGCAGGACCCTGTCCGTTTTGAAGGGCATAAACGACCGGAAAACTCATCTTCTTCTCGATCAGATCCGATTTGGCGGACTTGCCGGACTCCTCGGGCTCTCCCCAGATTCCGAGCCAATCGTCCCTGATCTGGTAGACGTATCCCAGAAGCTCCCCGAACCGGACCAGCGCGCTTTCGTCGTCACATTCTTCCGCGTAAATTGCCCCGAGGTGAAAGGAAGCCTGGAGCAGTGCACACGTCTTATCCCGAATCATCCCTAGATAACTCTCCATATCGATATCCTTACCGTCGGCGTAATGAAGGTCTCTAACCTGACCCTGTATCATCCGCAGGGAATAGCGACTCAAGGCGTTAAGTGCCCTTAGCGTCTCCTCAGGGCTCGATCCCTTCCCGAGTTCCGTCAGGGCAAGCAGGGACAGGTCCTTTAGTCCGTCGCCCGCGTTTATCGCCTGGTCCGGACTCCACTTCGCCTGGACGCTTTCCCTTCCCCTGCGCGCCTTCGCGTCGTCCTGTATATCGTCGTGTACCAGTGAAAAATTGTGAATCAGTTCGAGCGAGACGGCCGCCGGAAGAGACTCCTTCGGTTTTCCACCCAGAGCCTCCGTGGTAAAGAGAACGAGGGAAGGCCTGATTGCTTTGCCCTTCAATTCCCCTCCCTCCTCGTCGAAGCCCAGGTGATACCTGATCATATCGTGCAGCCTGCCGTCCCGGCGCCCGACGAATTCGCGTATTCTATCGGCCACCTGTTTTCTATACCGCTTCAAGCTGTGCGGGATTTTTTCGGCAACTTCAGTCATTTCTCCTCATCCTTTATTATCCCTTCTTCAAGAGCGAACTCCCTGATTTCCCTGGCGGAGTGAATATCAAGCTTTTCCATCATGTTCGCCCTGTGGGTTCTCACGGTTTCCACGCTGCGAGACAGAACCTCGGCGATCTCCTTGTTGGAATTGCCCTCAGCCACCAGCTGAAGCACCTCTCTTTCCCTGGAAGTCAGTTTTTCAAGTACTTCTGGCTCGACGCCTCTCAACTCTCTCTCCATCATCTCCACGAGTGAGGTTAGGATCGGGGGTGACATGTAGTAGTACCCGTTTCTAACCGAGCGGATTGCGTCTTCGAGTTCGTCTATAGCGTCTTCTTTCAGCAAATAGCCCGAGGCACCGGTCCTTATCGCTCTTCTTATATATCCTTCGTCGTCGTACATGGAAAGAAATATAACTTTCGTATCCAGCCCCTGCTCTTTTATCTTTCTCGTGGCCTCAAGTCCATTGAGTTTGGGCATGGATATATCCAGTATTGCGATATCGGGTTTCTTCTCCTCGATCAATTCCAGGGCCTCGTAGCCATCCCCTGCCTGACCGACTATCCCGACGGTGTCGTTACCTTCAAGCAGGGTTTCGATCCCCTGCCTGACTAGAGTATGATCGTCTGCAAGGACGATTTCGAGGTTCCGGTTGAAATTGCTCTGACCCTTTCCCCTTTCCGTACCGTTGCCCATAGGATCGCTATTAGCAGCACCACCTTTGTTCTTGAGATATAGAAACATAACGGGATCAAGTATATTTTAACGGACCGAATCACGGGGTAAACTAGGGACTTGTACCAATTTTGGCAGGTAGATGTGCTAAGACGTCAAGTATTTCTGGTGAGGTGACTTGAAGAGAGTCATTCGAGAGGTAGGTCTATCCTGGCCCTGGTTCCTGCCCCCTCTTCGGAATCAAGCTGAAATTCACCGCCCGCTATATTGACGTTCTCTCGTATTCCTTTGAGACCCAGTCCGGACTCCTTGACCACCTGATCCGGGTCGAACCCCACTCCATCGTCCTCAACTAACAGTCTCACTACGGAATCGTGGCTGGAGAGTTCGACATCTATCTCGTCCGGTTCACCATGTTTAACCGCGTTATTCAAAAGCTCCTGAGCGGCCCTGTAAAGAATGGCTCGCTTTTCTTCCTCCCGGAAATCTCTCTCCAGCTCCAGGGACGCCTCGAACTCGATTTCCGTAGAACCCTTGTAGTTTTCAACCAGTTCGCGCAATGCAGGAGAGAGACCCAACTCGTCCAGGGCCGGGGGGCGTAAAAGGTGGGAAAGGTCCCTGCTTTCCGTAATTGCTTCGCTCAGTAAGCTTTTCACTTCTCCCAGCCTCTGGTCCTCTATTTCCTTGCCGAGAATATCGAGCTTCATCTTTACCCCCATCAATCTCTGTCCCAGCTGATCGTGAAGCCGCTTCGCGATCCTTTTCCTTTCTTCCTCGCGGGCGGAAATGAGCTCGCGCCAGAGTCTCTGGAGCTTGGCCTCTCGCTCCCTGAGGGATTCGTTCTTCTGCCGAAATAGCTGAGCAAATATCTGTACGGTATAAGCAACAGCAAGGTATAGCCCGACACCACCAACGAGAACCGTGGTCATCACGTAAAAGGAATCACGGTACAGGCCAGGGCTAGAATCGAAAACCGACCAGTGCGCAATCAATCCTGCGTACTCGGCATAACTCATTCCCGAGAAGAAACCGATAATGAGGAAAGTTATTATCCAGCCTTTCTTCGGAGGGAGAAAAAAATTAGCGTACAGGACGGAGAAGACGTAAAAAGCAACGCCTATCCATTCCACCCCACCGATTATATGAATCAGGTAAGTGAGAATGGCTACCTCGGCCACAAAGTACCCAAAATGGACGTTATGCAGCGCCTCCTTGGACTTCTGGGCTTCAATCAACCTAGAAAAGGGGAACGTGATGAGCCCCCACATCAAAGGGGAGAAGATCAGCGGCAATGGAAAGTTTAACTCGGTACCGAACCGGAAGTACAGGGCCAGAACGAGAAATATGGAAAGAGTCACTCTACGAACCCTGATCGTCCTCAGGATGGTATCCCGCAGCTCGTCCAGGCTTCTCCTTCGCTGGTCTTGCTCAAGAAAACCCTTCATTATTCCCCTTCAAAATCGACGTCAACAGGTCAAATGGAAGGCAGCTGAAATCAAATCCGGTTCAGAAGATCCTTTTTTCGAGTTAAAGTGCTTTACGGCCTCATCGGTTCTACCGAGCCAAATATCTATGCCGTTTTCCTTTAAAAAGGAACGCGTCTCGTCGTCCACCCTCATCCTCCCGCTACTACCCTTGCCCACAATCAGCAAATCCGGCTCCCTTTCTACTATCCAGTCGAGATCGTCCGGTTGGAGCCGATGACCTTCTATCCTGAACCAGTCCGGGTTGATCTGGTTCCCGCAGATCATCAGATCGTTCTGGTACTCTTCTCCGTCGATAACCATCCGTCCGAATGAATAGGTTTCTATTTTCACTCCCACCACCCCCGATTTGGTTTCACCGGGTTTTGTTAACTTCCTTTACCAGAACCAATTATAACGCATTTAATAACAGGTAAAAGCCAGATAGTGTAGAAGCAACTGTGTAAAATGAATTTATAGCTTTGGAAACCGTTCAG
>CAZWZR010000057.1:0-8754 GCA_964638365.1 uncultured Thermotogae bacterium
TGCGTTCAGTTTCTTGTTCATTATGTACACCTCCAAATGGATTGAAAACTAGTTTTAGTTTCGTATCGGTTAAAGACTTAATTAACTTATGAAGATTTTAACCCAGAAATTTATATTTTCAAGGGTCAATATATAAATACTCTCGAAAGACTTAATTTTTCTTAATTTATAACTTTTATATAGATAAATAGATATTGCGCCTTAGAAAGGTATAATAATGAAAGATTACATAATAATTAACCCGAAAAGGCTAGTCGCACCTGCCTCCGAGATCAAGGGCCGTTGTCCTGTTCTGACCCGAATTGATGTTAAAGTGGCTGTTTTTTCGTGGGTAGAATTAAAAAGTTAGCTCAAAGTCCCGGATAGAAGCCGTTTGATGCACCACTTCTGGCAAAAGTTCGAGTGTTGCTACTGGATTACCCAGCTTTTGTCGAGAGTTATTTAGGCGAATTTTCCCAGAGGATGAGTAAGCCGGGATTCAACTACCCAGGTAATCCCTATATACCTCAAGGTATTGCTTCCCCACGTTTTTCAGGGCATGACGTTTAGCGGTCTTTTTTGCTTCCTCAGTGAGTTCTTCTCTCAGGCCTTCTTTCTCCATGACCTTCTTGATTTCACTGATGAAATCGTCCCTTCCATCCCCCTTGAGGCAATTTCGACCGTCTTCCAACCACCCTTGATAAGCCGGTAGATCCCGGGTGACTATCGGTAACCCGTGGGCGGCGGCTTCTAGAAGTACTATACCCTCGTTTTCTTCTTTTGATGGGAAGAAGAATAGGTCACCGGAGGAGAACGCTGCACCGATATCCTCTACGTAACCCGTAAACTGAACGTTATCGGGTGAGTTCTTTATCGCCCTATCCATCTGCTTGTCGAACATAAAGAGTTTATTCATCCTGTGGCCATACCAGATGAACTGGTACTCCGGAAGCTCCCTGGCCACATCCACAAACGTCGTGATATCCTTTCTGGGTATAACCTGGCCGACTACGATGACCGTCGGGCGGTCCAGATCGTACCGTTCCCTGTACTTCTTCCTACCTTCTTCCGAGTACTCTACCTTTGATAAGTTAACCCCATTGCTGATCACGCGGGTTTTGTCCTGATCGACTCCAAATTCTGCTATCATTTCCTTGGTATAATCGGAAGGTGCAATAATTCTGTCTCCAGCGTCATAAAGGGTCGAAAGCCATTTTATAAATGGTTTTTCGAAGTACTCGGACAAAGTGAATCCGCCTTCGATGTCCTTGCCGGAATGGGCAAATACAACCCCCATCTTGCCCCTTCTCTGGGCCTGTTTTAACCTGAGGAAGGATATAGGCCCCGGCCAGTTTATATGTATCACGTCGTAAGGTTCTTTTGGTTTCTCCTTGACTTCTACTCCGTTTTTGCGAAGTGCCTTACGTTGTTGTTTGACCGCAGCGGTTATTCCATGAACTCCGTACATCGTCGGGTCCTGATAGACACAAACAGTTTGCATATGGTCAATCCCCGTCTTTAACTTTAGGATGTGGAAGATAAGGTTGTGCATACAAGACTATCGAGCAGAGGTGAAAATCGCAACCACTTGTGATTTTAGTTACCATGTATGAAGATTAACTTGCTAGTGGCAACGTCCAAATAAAAAAATCATAGGGTTCTATGAGCTGGTTAGCGTACAACTTGATTGGTCTAACTTTCCGGCTGGGGATAAAGCCTTTTTTCGATCTGGAGATCGATGGTGTGGAAAACTACTCCGAAACTCCTTCCTCACTCATCGTTGCAAACCACAAGCGCGACCTGGATTCCGTACTAATTGCCTCCGTCTTTTACTACCACGAGGGGTTTCTCAACCCCGCGACGCCCATTTCGTTCATGGGGGACGAAAACCTATTTCAGCCTGGATTTCTGGCGGACTGGATTAAGGGGCCCCGGGTTTTAAAAAAAGTTTTGCAGCCCGTATCGCTTAACCACGTTTTGCAATGGTTAAACGCCTATCCGATTGGTAAATTGGATTTCCACTCGGTTCCGGTTCACGAGGCTCTGAGGATAATTCAGGAAGAGGACGATGATCCGGAACTCCGGCAGGTAATTGAAGAAGAAGGGTTGAGAGATTTGCTGAAAGATACTTCATTTGGCAGTCCGTATATGAGGATATCGGATTTTTTCGATAAAGAGGGTTATCCCAGGAAAAAAGTAAGGTCCAGATACTTCAAATCCGAGTTCAGGAAAGCAGTTAAGAAGACGAAACTGGAAGCGGTGAAGGATCAGCTTGGGGGGTTCATAGAACTCTTAGACGAGGGGGCTATCCTGTATATCACACCGGAAGGCAGGTTGTCAGGGGATGGTAAGCTGGGTCATTTCAAGGATAGCCTGCTGATACTAATCGACGAGGCGGATCCGGATGTGGTGGCCGTCCCGACAAACATAACCTACGACTTCACCGGCAAAGGTAAGACCAGGATATTTGTCCACGTTGGAGAGGAGTCCTGTGGGCTGGAGGATCTGGATCGAAACGAGAAGAGCCGGAGGCTAAGGGAGCAAGTTCTCGGTTTAACCACGATCAATCTGGGACAACTGGCCAGTTACCACCTGGTGGGTGCGAAGGATGCGGGGACAAAAGAGGTTAGCGAAGATGATCTATATCGAGAGGTTCAGGATTACCTCGAAAAGTTCCGGCGAGCGGGTTTTAACGTTGATGGGCGCCTTGAAGAGATGAAAGGATTTGAGGAGCGTCTGGAGTCCTTTGTGGATTACTGCCGCGACAGGGGTGTATTTGAGGTCAAAGAGGGCTCCCGGGGCGAAGGCAGGATGTTCTCTCTAAAGCCGGAACTCGGTTACGAGCGTGACAGCGCTCCGCGGGGGTACAAGCGGGATCCGATAAATTATTGTGCAAACGAGATAAAGGAACTGGAAGAGTCCGGATTGATCGAACTATGAACGGTTTTGTCTGTGAGAACCTATATCGAGAAGGAAGCCTCAGGGAGTTTCTCCGGGAATTTGGGGTTCGACCTGATAAGAACCTTGGCCAGCACTTTCTGGTAGATCGTTCAGTCCTTGAATCGATCAGCAAATCTGCCGGAAACGGTGACGCCGTTGTGGAGGTCGGCCCCGGAGTAGGGTCGTTGACCTGCCTTCTCAAAGAACAATTTGACAGGGTTTACGGAGTTGAGCTAGAGGGAAAGTTCGAGAAGCCATTTAACGCAGTTAATCCGGAAGAACGGGTGAAATTTATTCGCGGGGACGTTCTCGATCTCGACTTCTCCTATCTAGAGGGAATAAGGCAGGACAGGAGGGTTAAGCTGGTCGGCAATATACCGTATAACATTACGGGGAAACTCATGCAGAAGACGATTGCCTGGAGGGACTATTTCTCCCGTGCCGTCTTTACTCTTCAAAAGGAAGTAGCGGATAGAATTCTGGCGGAGCCGGGCACGAGCGATTGTGGTAGGTTGACCTATCACGTCCGGGCATACGGGGAGGTGGATCGTCTGATGGATGTCCACCCGGACAAGTTCTATCCGCCGCCGGAAGTCGAGTCCACGGCAGTCGTGATCGACCTCAAACGTAGCGGAGAGTTTGAGATAGAAGAGGAGTTCTTCTCCAGCCTGCTTCGGGGTGTGTTCCTTCACAGGCGTAAGACCATCAGGAACGGTCTGACCGACTCTCCGGAGTTCTCCCTTGACCGGGACCAGGTTGACTCGTTGTTGGATGGGTCCGAAATAGATCCACGGAAAAGGCCGGAGGAGTTCTCCCTGGATGAATTCGTGCGCCTGGCAAAATCACTTCGGAAACTTGAGGCTAATTAAACCCCTGCCAGTTGCAATCGGTGTATCGGTTTTTTATCATTGTTCAGAATCCATTGGGAAAGTGGAGGTATAAATATCGATGGCACAACCAAAAGTCGTTGATGGAAGAGCTCATTGCGTTGGTAAAAGAAAGGAATCAGTGGCAAGAGTTTATCTGGATAGAGGTAATGGAGAAATTGAGGTAAACGGCAAGGGCGTCGAGGATTACTTTGCCGCTCTCCCCTTCACCGAGGAAACGGTTGACCTGATTGCGCGGAAACCTTTTTCCGTTACCGGAACGAAGAATAACTTCGATGTCGAGGTTAACGTGGAAGGGGGAGGCTATAAGGCCCAGCTGGAAGCGATTCAGCATGGTATAGCACGAGCAATGACCGCGCTGGGTGACGAGTACAAAAAAGACCTCAAACAGGAAGATTTGCTTACCAGAGACCCGAGAATGGTAGAAAGAAAGAAGGTTGGAAAACACAAAGCGAGAAGAGGACAACAGTTCTCCAAACGTTAAGGACGACCTTTTCCCACCCGGGTCAAAAGCTCATTTGCTCAAATTTCTTAGATTGGAGTGAGGTAAAATGAAAGAAGGAATTCATCCCGACATGAAGAAGATAACTGTGAAATGTGCATGTGGAAATACCTTCGAGACGCTATCCACGAAGGAAGACCTGCATGTAGACGTCTGTTCGGAATGCCATCCGTTCTTCTCCGAGGGTGACCGGTTTCTCGATTCCGAAGGTCGTATCAGTAAGTTCGAGAAGAAGTACGGTATTGAGTCCGAGCAAGGAGAAGAGGAAGAACCGGAAGAAGCCGAAGAGGAAGAGGAAGAAGTCGACTCCGAATAAAATTTTGATAGCTCTTCATGGTTAATAACCGGGGTTGTAAATGCCAGTTGGTGGTCAGGCAGTAATAGAGGGCGTCTTGATGAGAAACGGGGATGACGTCTCCGTGGCAGTAAGGCGCTCTTCGGATGGTGAGATTGTTGTCGAGGAACTGGAGCCCCGGGATAAGTTCCAGCGTCTGAGTGAGATCCCCTTTATCAGGGGGATCTTTAATCTTTACGACATGATGAGTACGGGGATCCGGGCCCTCAACCTGTCCGCTGAAATCGCCCTTGAGGAAGAGGAAGAGGATTTTGGGACGACTGAAACCGTATTAACCACCGGGATAGCTTTTCTGGTTGCGATAGGTTTTTTCGTAATTCTCCCGGTATGGGCTACGAATAACCTCTGGGGGCTGTCCGAGGCCAACCCATTTCTCTTTAACCTGGTAGAGGGGTTTATCAGGATAGGATTCTTCCTGCTTTACCTGGCGGGTATTACCTTCTTCGAGGATATCAAACGCGTCTTTCAGTACCACGGGGCAGAGCATAAATCAGTTTACGCCTACGAAAACGACAGGGATTTGACAGTAGAGGAAGCCAGGGAATACAGTACTTTGCACCCGAGATGCGGCACCGCGTTTTTGATGATAGTTCTGATAGTGGCGATTCTGACTTTCTCGCTCGTCGGTAATCCCCCGATTCTCCTGAAGATTACATCCCGTCTCCTGCTGCTACCTGTTGTAGCCGGCGTTTCCTATGAGATACTCAAGTTTTCCGGTAGACACGCGGATAATCCGCTTTTGAAACCTTTCCTCATGCCCGGCCTGGCTCTGCAGAACATTACCACCCGGGAACCTTCGGACGATCAGCTGGAGGTAGCTCTCCGGGCGATAAAGCACGTGGTGGACGCGGATAGAGCGACTGAATCACTCGATACTGAGCAATAGCTCGTCGTCCTCTATGTTTCTTTCGGAGAAGCTCTGAAGCAGGTCGTCGATAGTTAAGGACTGCTTTTTCTCCCCATTTACGTCGTAGACTATATTTCCCCGATGAAGCATCGTCAACCTATTTCCGAGTTCTAGCGCCTGCTTCATGTCGTGAGTAACCATAATCGTCGTCAGCCCCTTTTCCTCGACGAGTTGTTTCGTTATATCGATGATCTTGTCGGCGTTTTTCGGATCCAGGGAGGCCGTATGCTCGTCGAGCAGCAGGAGTTTGGGGGTAGTAAAAGTAGCCATCAGTACGGCCAGTCCCTGCCGCTGACCACCGGAAAGGTGCCTGATTCTTTCCCCGAGCCGTTCCTCAAGTCCCAGACCGAGCTTACTCAGTTCTTCCTGGAATCGTTCCTTTCTATCGGATGTGACGCCCTTGCGCAGACCCCTGCCTGATTTTTTTAGAGCCAGACTGAGGTTCTGGGCGACAGTCATTCCCGGGGCCGTCCCCTTTCCCGGTTCCTGAAATACCCTGCCGATGTAGGCCGCCCTCTGGTGTTCCGAGTATCCAGTTACGTCGACTCCTTCAAGGAGAACCTTGCCGGTCGTCGGCGATGTACTCCCCGCGATTAGATTCAAAAAAGTGGTTTTTCCGGCTCCGTTACTGCCGATAACGGAGACGAAGTCCCCCTCGTCGAGCGAGAAATCAATTTCTTCCAGGGCTACGACTTCGTTATTGGTTCCCTCAAGGAACTTTTTACTCAGTTCAATTACTTCTAACATTTTCCCTCCTGTTTTCTTAAGCTTCCTCTCCGAAATGCAAATTTATCTTTTCTCTGACCTGGGGAAAGGCCAGAGCCAAAATCACTATCATTGAGGTTATTAGCTTCATGTCGCTGGACTGAAATCCCAGGTTGTGACCGTATCTCAAAGCGACCATTATCGTCGTTCTGTAGATTAACGAACCGGTAATTACCGCGGTAGTCATCCAGCGAAAGCTCTTAACCGGTAAAAGGGTTTCACCGATTATTACGGACGCCAGTCCGGCGATTATCGTTCCGATCCCCATTCCTACGTCGGCAAATCCGGAGTACTGCGCAACCAGCCCACCGGAGAGGGCGACAAGTCCGTTTGAAATTCCCAGACCGAGTACCTTCATAAGATCCGTATTGACACCCTGAGCTTTAATCATCTGTTCGTTATCCCCCGTTGCCCGTAGTGCCAGACCAATCTCAGTGTTGAAGAAGAGGTCGAGAAGCAGCTTGATTGCCAGCACGAGCAAGACGAAAAATACAAGGGTGGAGTACTCCCCAAGGCCGAGGAGGCCGAAGAGTTGATCCACCTGGTCAATTAAAGTCTCCTCTCCCAGAAGCGGTATGTTCGGCCGCCCCATTATCCGCAGGTTCACGGAATAAAGCAGGGTCATTGTTAGAATGCCTGCCAGGAGGTTCAATATTTTCAATTTGGTGCTAAGCAATCCGGTAAAAATGCCGGCGCTTATCCCCCCGATTATTCCTAACAGGATAGCGAGGAGCGGATTCCAGCCAACCACCAATAGAGAAGCGGTAATCCCAGCTCCCATGGGGAAGCTCCCGTCAACCGTCAGATCCGGAAAGTCCAGCACTCTGAAAGTAATCAGTACGCCAAGCGACATTATTCCGTATACGAGGCCCTGTTCCAGTGAGTTAATCAGTAAAGACATCTTTCGGGATCACCGCTTCTTATCTGTATAAGTTATTTGAATTTAACCTACCGGTTCCCAGAGTTTTTCCGAGTAGTAAACCTGGTTTGCAAGTTCCAGCGCGGACTCGGGGAACTCTAATCCAATTTCTTCCGCGACGTCGAGGTTCAGGGCAAGCTTGATGTTTTCTTCCGTCTGTTCTAGCTCGTGTATAGGTATTTCGCTGGGTTCTTCTCCTTCGAGAACTCTGACAACGACCTCGCCGCAGACTTCTCCGTGTCGCTGGTAACTCCAGCCAAAAGCGGCTACGGGTCCATCCGCTATAGTCGTCGGATCAGCCGTCACGAGGGGAATATCTTCGTCTACAGCGACGTCGGATACTGCCGGGAGCGCGGATACGACCGTGTTGTCGTTCGATACCCATATTGCCCCTACCCGGCCCTTTAGGGAATCGGCAGCCATCTGGACTTCGCTTGTTTTGTTTGCCGAGGCTTTGACAATTTCAAGATCCAGGTCCTTGGCAACCTCTTCGGCGACGCTATTCAGATACCTGGAGTTTGCCTCACCGGGGTTGTAAACGATCCCGATCTTCTCGACTCCCGGACGAAGGTCGGTTATAAGTTCTATCTGTTTTCTTACGGGGGTCATATCAGTCACGCCGGTAATATTTCCGTTATCTTCGGGATTTTCGTAATTGTCGTAACTATCCACCAGACCGGCTTCTACGAAGTTAGTCACGGCACTTACGACCAGCGGCGTTTCGTCGAAGACCTCGGCTGCTGCCTGAGCTGTTGGCGTTGCTATGGGCACCACGATGTCAACGTTCTCGGACTTGAAGGTCTGAGCTATGGATAGCGCGTTGTTGAAGTCCCCCTGAGCGTTTCTGGTCAGGAACTCTACGTCCTTTCCCTCTTCGAATCCGTTTTCCTTTACCACTTCTATAACTGCTTCCCGGACTGCGTCCAGAGCCGGGTGCTCCACGATCTGGGATATTCCTATTTTGACCGGTTCCTCCGCTGTTAACCCGCCAAATGAAAAACCGAAAAGGAAAATTCCCACCATGAGAACTAGCGCTAATTTCTTACCTGATAGCATATATACCTCCTGTGAAATGGGTTTTCGTGACTCTAACTAATATTTCCCAAATAAAAAAAACTATAGGATAAACCTATAGTTTACTTGAGTTTAGGGCTAATCTTTGGGGGTACGGTCGCGCCCTAAACCTTACTCATGCCAATAATAATAAGTATAGCTAACTGAAGTCTCCGCTCCGCTCACTATCACCTCCTCTGCTAACAATCCGGTATGTGCGGATTTGTGTTTTTTACTCATCACTGTTGAATTCCCCTGTTTTGTTCATAATCTCAATAATAATATCTACTTATCGGTAAATTGTCAAACCAAATGGCCTGTAAATTATGGACTATTAGATCTACAATTCAGCATAATAAAAACTGGTGGTTTGTTCCCTGGGTCGCATAGCCTAGCATTTTACCTGTAAAACTAGCTTTGGAAACCGTTCGACAAAACCAGGGATCA
>CAZWZR010000058.1:0-831 GCA_964638365.1 uncultured Thermotogae bacterium
ATACAGAGGTAATAGACAGCAAAATCGGGGACGGAGTTGACCTTAGCCATTCAGTGATCCGGGAAGCGTCCATTCAGGATGGCAGGAAAATGGAACCTTTTCAAAAGATAGGGCCGGAAGTCTAAACCTGAAATGATCAGTTCATTCAAAAAATACTCGACCAACCAGAGAGGCGATCAAAGTGGATAATTTGAAAATCATTACGGGTAATTCCAATCCAGACCTGGCGGAGGAAATAGTCACCAAACTGGGCAAGGAGCTCACTCAAACTACGGTAGACCAGTTTTCCGACGGCGAAGTACATGTACACGTACAGGAGACGGTTAGGGGGGCCTCCGTCTTCGTCGTTCAGTCCGTGGCACCACCCATTAACAAGAGCCTGATGGAGTTACTCTTAATGATCGACGCCCTGAAAAGGGCTTCGGCCAAGCAGATAGCTGCGGTCATACCTTACTATGGCTATGCTCGCCAGGACAGGAAACAAACTGGCCGGGTGCCAATCAGTGCCAAACTCGTAGCCAACTTGATTTCTACCGCCGGGGCGGATCGTTTAATGACCGTGGCCCTGCATGCCGGTCAGATCCAGGGTTTCTTCGATATTCCCGTTGACAATTTACGAGGAGACCCCGTTCTGGCCGAAAGCATCGAGAACAAGATATCCCCCAAAGAGGGCGTAGTAGTGAGTCCAGACGTAGGGGGTGCCAAGCGTGCCAGAAAGGTCTCTCAAAAGCTCAACATGCCCCTCGCTATTGTAGAAAAGAAGCGGGATAGCGAAAACGGCAACGTGGAAGTACTGAACCTGATTGGTGAAGTGGATTGTAAAAGGTGCAT
>CAZWZR010000058.1:841-7454 GCA_964638365.1 uncultured Thermotogae bacterium
ACGACATAATTAGCACGGGTGGAACGTTGACCGAGGTAGCGGATATACTTAAAAGAAGGGGATGCAGCAGGGTCGAAGCTATTTGTACTCACGGGATTTTTGCGGACGACGCTCTGGAATCCATCGAATCTTCGCCGATAGATTCCGTTACCGTTACAAACACGATAAAAAGAGAGAAAGCGATCGAAGCGGACTTTATAAACTACACCTCCGTTGGCAAGCTGTTCGCCGAAACAATAAAAAGGATATATAAGGAAAAGTCGGTGTCGACTTTGTTCCCCCATTCCTAATATAATTGTTAAGAGAAAGCTCGATTTCGGAACAAGAAAACAACCAGAAAGGTGATATTAATGGAGACGGTTCAGGCAAGTAAAAGAAAATCCTCGGATAACCCGAATACTCTGCGGCGAGAAGGAAGTTTGCCTGCAGTACTTTACGGACCCGAGCGAGATTCAGTAAGTTTGTCCGTAGACAAGAAAAAGATGAAGGAATTAATGAATAGAATTACCAGGAGTACCAGGCTGGAACTTAATCTGGAGGACGAAACCCACAAGGTGTTCCTAAAAGACATCCAGTACGATCATCTAACCGACGAACCGGAACACCTTGACTTCTACGAGGTACCCGATGATTACCCAGTCGAAATGGAAATCCCGGTCGTCACTGTAGGTACTCCGGAAGGAGTAAGTTCAGGTGGTATCATGGATCAACTGATGGAAACCATCACGGTCCATGGCAGCGCAACCGACATACCTGAGATACTCCGCCTTGACGTTGAAGAGCTTGAAATCGGGGACTCGATACATGTCTCCGACCTGGATCTCGGGGATATAGAAATACTTACCCCTAAAGACAGGACGGTCCTCTCCATCCTCGCTCCGAGGAAGGAAATAGAGATCGACCTGACCGAGCCCACGATAGGAGAAGAGCTCCTGGGCGAAGAGGAAGAGCTGGCCGAGGAAGAAGAGGAGCTGGAAGAAGAACTGGAAGAGGAAGAGTTGGCCGAAGGTGAGGAAGAGTTGGCCGAAGGCGAAGAAGAGTTGGCCGAAGGCGAAGAAGAGGAAGAAAGCACCGAAGTTGAATAGATTAGATATTAAATACGGCCCTACGCGTTGTATTGGGGCATTTGATTATTTTATTTTGACACGGTTAATTGGCTTTATATATAATTACCCCGGACAAGGAATTCTCGGGAGGTGAGCCAGGTGAGTAACATGTACAAAAAGTTTTCGAAAAAATCGATGGAGATAATGGCCACGGCATACGACGAGGCGGAAAAGCTTAATGACAAAGCAGTCTCGCCGGAACACCTGCTACTGGCGTTGCTCAAGGCAAAAAACACCAGGGTTTATAAGTTTTTGAAGGACAATGGTCTGTCCTACCACCACGTTCTGCGGGTAGTGAAGAGGAACGACGAAGAAGAGCTCTCGCTGCCACTCCAGGACGAACTTGAGCCAACGTCAAAGCTTAAAAAGATCATGAAGATGGGTTACGACGAAGCACGGTCCACTAAGGGCGAGAACAAAATAGAACCTGCTCATCTCTTAATAAGCATCCTTGAAGAAGGGGATGGCACGGCCTCTTCCGTTATTAAACAGTTTGGCATCACTTCCAGAAAAGCCCGTTCTTACTTCTCAATGGTGAGAAAGGGTGACTCCAAACAGGGTATGGAGCTGAAGCTCCAGTCGACGGAAAAAGGCAGCAGCGAGGAAGGAGTTCTGGAAGAATTCGGGAGAAATCTGATTCAAGAAGCTAAAAAGGACGAACTGGATCCGGTAATAGGCAGAGATCAGGAGATAGACAGGGTAATCCAGACCATCAGCCGACGGAAGAAAAACAACCCGGTACTGATCGGCGAAGCCGGCGTGGGAAAGACGGCGATAGTCGAGGGTCTCGCTCAAAGGATTGCCAGCCAAAACGTCCCACAGTTACTGGTAAACAAGAAAATCTACGAAGTGGACATGGCCGCAATGGTAGCGGGAACGAAGTATCGCGGTGAATTCGAACAGCGCTTAAAGACCTTGATCAACGAAGTATCGAACAAGGACGAGATCATCCTGTTCATAGACGAACTGAGTACTGTCGTGGGTGCCGGAGGAGCCGAGGGTGCCATAGACGCGTCTTCGATCCTTAAGCCACCACTTGCTTCCGGGGCAATCCAGAGCATCGGGACCGCAACGGTAGACGATTATCGCAAGTCGGTCGAAAAGGACCCGGCACTGAAGAGACGGTTCAAGACGATCACGGTAGACGAACCGACAATTGAACATACTATCGATATTCTGGAAGGAATTCAGGACAGGTACGAAGATCACCACAACGTAAAGATTACGGGGGAAGCGATAGAACAGGCCGCCAGGCTGAGCGACCGCTACATTACGGGACAGTTCCTCCCGGATAAGGCAATCGACTTAATTGACGAGACGGCCGCCAAGGTAAGGCTCGATAATTTCAACCTCCCTCCGGAGCTGCGAGAAGCTTCCCGCGAGCGATTATCGATCAAAGAACAGGAAGAAGAAGCAACGGATGAGGGTAACTACGAAAAAGCGGCGGAACTCAGAGACGAGCGAATGGAACTCGACGAAGAACTGGAGAACTACGACGAAAAAGGAGAGGGCTCTCAAAACGGCGACGGACTCGTCGAAGGAAGCGATATAGCCAAGATGGTCTCTTCCTGGACGGGCGTGCCCGTAGGCCGTCTACAAAAGGAAGAGAGGAAGCGCATGGTCGATATGGAGTCCGAAATTCACAACCGTCTTATAGGCCAAAACGAAGCCGTCAATGCCATCTCTCAGTCCTTAAGGAGAGCTTACTCGGGAGTAAAGGATCCAAATAGACCAATAGGTTCATTCATGTTCCTCGGACCCACCGGAGTCGGAAAAACCGAACTCAGTAAAACGCTCGCCGAATTCCTCTTCGGCGACGAAGAAGCACTGATTCGCGTGGACATGTCCGAATACATGGAGAAGTTTAACGTATCACGTCTGACAGGAGCACCTCCGGGATACGTCGGTTACGAAGAAGCAGGTAAACTGACGGAAGCCGTCAGACATAGACCGCACTCGGTGATACTGTTCGACGAAATAGAAAAGGCCCACAGCGACGTCTTTAACATCCTTCTACAGGTTATGGAGGACGGCGTGCTAACCGATTCTCAGGGCAGGCAGGTCAACTTTCGAAACAGCGTGATGATAATGACCTCCAACCTTGGTGGCAAGTTAATCACGGATAAAACGCAACTTGGATTCGGATCACAGCAGGTCGACTCTAAAGAATCCTACCAGGAAATGAAAAACATGGTCATGGAAAAGGTAAAGGACGAATTCAGGCCCGAGTTCCTGAACAGGTTGGACGACACGGTCGTTTTCCACCAGCTAACCGAGGAAGAGGTTTTCCAGATTGCCGAATTGATGCTGGATAGACTGGATAACCGGCTGGAAGAAAAACATGGATTGCGCCTTGAACTATCCGATTCGGCCAAAGAGATACTGGTAGAAGAAGGATACGACCCAAAATACGGAGCAAGGCCGATGAGGAGAACCATCGAGCGCCTGATAGAGAACAAGGTTTCCGACCATCTGCTTCAGGACGATTTTGCCGATAAGAACGTAGTATACGTGGACGGCCAGCAAGGTGAGATCGAACTAGAGGGGGTAAGCGAAAAGAGCACCGTCGGCGTCGGAGATTGATAGTGAATGGCTTACGAGTGCAACAACTGCGGCTTCTCTTCAGTTGAATGGCTGGGCCGTTGCCCGAAGTGCGGCGAGTGGGATGCTTTTGAAGAAAACGAGGGGAAAGAGGACTCTGAAGAAGTAGTTCTAAGCGACGATTCCCCTACTCCTCTTTCGGAAATCTCGTTTGATCCGAAGGAAAGGTTAAGTACGGGTATAGGTGAGTTCGACAGAGTTCTCGGTGGTGGCCTGATTCCCGGTGCGGTCATCCTTCTTGGCGGAGATCCTGGTATCGGTAAATCCACCCTTCTTTTACAGGCCGCGACGAACCTATCAAGCCATGGAGAAGTCCTTTACGTTTCGGGAGAGGAATCATCCAAACAACTCAAGATGAGGGCCGAAAGGCTGGGTCTTTCCTCCGACGACCTGATAATCTACAGCGGGAGCAGTTTAAAGAAGGCCATCCACCACTTAAACGAGCTAGAGCCGATCTGCGTGGTTGTCGATTCAATTCAATCCTTAAAGAGCCCGGATAGCTCCACTTCCGTCGGTAGTACTAAACAGGTCAGGGAGCTCGGTAAAGAATTTACCAGGCTTGGCAAGAAGAAGGACATCCCGATAGTACTTATCGGCCATATCACGAAATCCGGAGATTTTTCCGGCCCGAAGACGATCGAACACCTCGTCGATGCCACCATATATTTCGAGGGAAAGCGAGATAGCAACGTAAAGTTGCTCCGTCCGGAGAAAAACAGATTCGGTTCCACGGGATTGCTTGGATTATTTAAGATGACGGATAGCGGCCTCCAGGAGATACTGAACCCTTCTCAGTACTTTGCAAAAAAGGATGGCGGGGCAGACGGAAAGGGAACCACTACGGTATGTACGGTAGAGGGGACCAGACCGATACTGGCGGAGATTCAGGCCCTGGTTACCCCCTCTAATTTCGGCGGCAGCCCTCAGAGAAGAACCACGGGCTTGGATTACAACAGGACCTCACTCCTCTTCGCGGTCATCCAGAAACAACTCGGGATCAACTTGCAGGAATTTGACATCTACCTTAACGTAATCGGTGGGTTCAGGGTTGAAGAAACCGCGGCCGATTTGGGCGTGATTTCCGCCATACTTTCAAGCATCAACGAAGTTGAAGTGCCAAGACGGACTGTAATAATCGCTGAGGTAGGTCTGAGTGGAGAGTTGAGGCCCGTAAAAAGTCTTGAAGCTCGACTAAACGAGGCCGAAAAACTTGGTTACACAAAAGCCCTGGTCCCACAGAACAATCCGGGTCTGGATCAGATTGAACCGGACCTCGACCTTTATCCAGCGAGCGATGTATCCGAAGCACTAAGAGAATTACAACTGAAGGAGTAACATGTCATTCGAAACGATCGAAGATCTTCTTGAACATACGGCCCCAGGGACAAAACTGAGGGATGGAATAGACAGGATAGTTGAACAAGGGAATGGAGGGCTGCTGGTCCTTTCCTCTCTGGACACCGTCGAAGACCTGATAACTACCGGCTTCCGGATAGATTCGGAAATTACTTCTCAGCGGATAAGCGAGCTCTCGAAAATGGACGGGGCCATAGTAATAGACGACGCTCTGGAGCGAATTACCTACGCAAACGCCCACCTGTCTCCCGACCCGACAATAAAAAGTCAGGAGACTGGAACCAGACACAAGGCCGCCGAACAAACAGCCAAACAGCTAAAGATACCCGTTATAGCGATTTCCGAGAGGCGGAACAGGGTTACCGTCTATTACAAGGAAAGGAGATACATACTGAGGGACATCTCCACCATCATGTCCAAGGTCAACCAGGCCCTGCTGATCATGGAGCAATACAGAGGTAACTACGACGAAGCAGTCCAGGAGCTAACGGCCCTTGAGCTGGACGGCAACGTCCTACCGTTCCACGTAGCCAATCCCCTGATCAAAATAGGCCAGATGCTCACGCTGAAGGAAGAAATATTGAGAATGTTCATAGAGCTGGGGGAAGAGAAAGCCCTGCCGGGCCGACAACTGGAAAACATGATGGCCGGGATTGAACGGGATCTGGAGTTCATCATAAAGGACTTTCTGAAAGAGCCGGAGGAGGATTACGAGGAGGTCCGCAACAGTATAGTCGAACTCTGTTCCGATACTCCACCGCAGACAAAGCGCGTCATGGCCCTTCTCGGTTACGAGGAAGAGGACCTGGACGAGTTCCTTTCGCCCCGCGGTTACAGGATCCTCCACCAGATACCTCGACTGCCGCATTCCGTAATCGAGCGGATGGTAGAGGAGTTTGGAAACCTGGGGAACATACTCGAAGCGGACAGAGAAGAACTACAACAGGTCAGAGGAATCGCAGAAACTAGATCCAATACCATAAAGGCCGGATTAAAGCGGCTGGAAAACAGAATTACACTAATGGAGGAGTTGGAAACTTGAACAGTATAGAAGAGATTCGAGAAAGTACCAATTATATAGAGGAGAAACTTTCCTTAAAGCCGGAGATAGGTATGGTTCTCGGTTCGGGCCTATCGGAGACCATGAGCGAACTAATTGAAGCCGACGCGGAACTGAGCTGGCGTGACGTTCCTAACTTTCCGGAACCGAGCGTGGAAGGGCACGAGGGTAAATTCATAGCTGGTGAGCTTGAAGGAACTCCCGTTTTGATCCAGCAGGGAAGACTTCACTGGTACGAGGGGCTTTCCTGGGACGACGTGATCTACCCCATAAGGGTGCAGAAGAGCCTGGGGGTTGAAAAAATCTTCATGACCAACGCTGCCGGAGGTATAAATAGGAACTTTCAGCCCGGCGACCTGTGTCTGATTACTGATCATATCAACTTTTCCGGGGACAACCCGCTCCGGGGGCCGAATCAGGACGAATTTGGGCCCAGGTTTCCGGACATGAGCCACGCCTACCCGGAAAAGCTCAGAGAGGTAGGTCTCAC
>CAZWZR010000058.1:7554-8754 GCA_964638365.1 uncultured Thermotogae bacterium
TTTTAAGTCTTCCAGGTGCCGGGACAGGGAGCTGGAAAGGTTGTCCGCGGTCGTCTCGAAATCCACGTGCGCACCTTCGGACCCTTCTTCAACGATTTCATTCACTATTCCGAGGTCACTGGCGTGGCCGGCTGTCAGTTTCAAGGCCCGTGCTGCGTCATCGGCCCGCTCTCGGTCGTTCCATAGTATGGCGGCAGCACCTTCTGGAGAAATTACCGAATAAATTGAATTCTCCAGCATGAGGATGCTGTCCGCTGCACCGATCGCGACCGCACCACCGCTGCCCCCTTCACCGATCACCGCGGAAACGGTAGGTACCTCCAGCGAGATCATCCTGGAGATGCTTTTTGCAATCATTCCCCCGATGTTCTTCTCCTCCGCTTCCTTGCCAGGGTAGGCACCCGGGGTATCTATCAGCGAAAACACCGGGAAGTCGAACCTTTCTGCCAGGTTCATCAATCTCCGGGCCTTCCTGTATCCTTCCGACCGGAGCATGCCGAAATTGGTCTCCTGAGATTGTTCGGCGTCTCCTCCTTTACTCTGGGCAATAACTACTATCGTGTCACCATCGTACTTTGCCAGACCCCCCTTAAGGGCACTGTCATCTCCGAGCAGTCGGTCGCCGTGGAGCGGATAGAAGTCCTCGGTCAAATATTCCAGGTAATCTTCGGACCCGGGTCTATCCGGGTGTCGGGCGAGCTTAACTCTATCCCATTCATCACGCTCTCCCTCGGATTTCTCCTTCCGGGCCGATAGCTTTTCCGTCAGGTTATCTATCTCCTGAGTCAAATCCAGCCCGTTCCTGGAATTCAAAGACTTCAACCGATCTATCTGCTCTTCCAGTTCTTCTAACGTTCGCTCTTCACTCATAGTTATCTAGAAAAACTCCAGTATATCGGAAAGTTCTTTCCTCATCGCGTCCCTCTCTACAACCGAATCCACCATACCGTGCTCCAGAGCGAATTGACTCGACTGAAAGTCCTGCGGGAGTTCCTCCCCGATGGTCTGCTCGATTACATCCCTGCCGGCAAAGCCTATCAGGGCACCGCGTTCCGCAATTATCACGTCACCCAGGCTGGCTATGCTGGCCTCAACTCCTGCAGTGGTCGGATAAGTCATGACCGAGATAAACGGAAGCCCGGCTTCCGAAAGACGATCCCTGGCCGAAGTCGTCTTAACCATCTGAAAGAGCGACAGGAG
>CAZWZR010000059.1:0-8689 GCA_964638365.1 uncultured Thermotogae bacterium
AATAAGGTATCTCATTTAACTCGTCCTTTTCCGAGAAGGAGTTTACTGCTTTTCTTGTTTCCTCCACTTCTGCCCTGCCACTGTAGGTATTTGTGGGGAGAAAGTGCGTTAGTAGCTCCGACCCGTCGATACCTTCCCAGATAAAAGCGTGATGGGGGAACTCGTTTATTTCGTTCCAGCTCAATTTTTGAGTGAAGAAATAGGGGCAGTCAGCCGCCTGAGATATCGATGGCAGAGAAGGTGGGTAGCCAAATACGTCAGGGATGAAGGTGATTTTGGGGTCCACCCCAAACTCCTCCCTAAAATATCTTTTACCCATCAGGTACTGACGGGCTATAGCTTCTCCACCTGATATATTTACGTCGCACTCCACCCATAACCCTCCCACGGGTTCCCATTTACCTTCTTCTATGGTGTCTTTCATCCGAGAAAATAATTCCGGGTAACGATTTTTGGCGAATTCGTAAAGATGCGGTTGCGATTGGAGAAACTTAAGTTCTGGATACTCTTCCATCAACTGCAACGTATTTGAGAACGTCCTGCCGGTCTTTCTTACGGTTTCACTCCATGGCCAGAGCCAGGCAGTATCTATGTGAGCGTGACCTACAGTTTTCAGACTGTAGTCACTCAGGTCCGAGCAGCTTTCCTTGACTTCTTCTAGTTTTCCAAGTGCATCACGAGCTCCTTCGGCCATCTCTTTATTATTATCCGACTGAAAAGGGAAAACTTTTCTGGCCTCGTCTAGGGATTTTAGGATGTTATCGTAGCGCGGTTTTTCTTCCCGTATATCCTTTCGCAAATCATTTAGTAGTTTGACATTTAGATAAAGCTCTCTGACTTCCTGTATGAGTGTATAAACCCCACAGGCCTCTAGAGTAAATTCATTGACGTCAAGCCCACCCCAAAGTGTTGTGGTACCCGCTTCTACGAGTAGATCAAAAGACTCGGCCTGAGCATTTTTGTCTAACAAAAGTTCTTCTCGTCCCTGATCGAAAGCCTGCCAGGGTTCCCCGTTCTTATAGCAAAGTGCTTCTAGGTTTGGTCTTCTCTGTTCGAGTTCCAGTTTGGGGGTCCCGGAAGGTCGGGCCGAAAACTTGAGGTATGTGGGCTTACCTGCCATTTCTTCCGGTATGGAAAAATCTAGGTTAAACCAAACAGAATCACCTACGGAAAGATCTGATGGCAGTTCAGCTCCCGATGTTAAATCCGCGCCTGATTTCCCGGCATCGAGGCGGCTCTCTTCGCCCTTTTTTTTATTTCTCTCCCATTGGAAGCCGGTTTTACATCTCCTAAACTGTTTCTTTCTTACCGCATCTGGTTTTAAGAAGTCTTGGGTTTTATAAAAACCCATTGTGCCGACTTCGTTAAGATCTTTGTAAATCCCTATCTGTAGGTCCTTTAATAGTTCTTCAGTTCTATCAGCTCGTTTTTCCATAGTCGATTTAAATTTATTCATAATGTAACCTCCAAAACATCATATCAGAGAAACTTGGAACATTTGTCGTTCAAGTTCAAAGGATCTAAGGTATTATATGTGGCAGTAAAATAAATTTTACTTTTCGGTTCTGTTTCACAAAAGTAATGGCACTTTGTTGGTTGTGGTTCTAAGACCAAAAGTATAAAATCTCCGAACTAAGAGTATAAGTATAAACTGTATGGTCTTTCGCTTATCAGTCTAATGTTGGCAGAAGGCGGAAGCAAAGATATTATGCTAGAATTGCGTTTTATTTTCAATAAGGGGTTTTCGGGAGAAACGCCCCGTAGTTTAAATATGTAATACTACTTGACAAGTATTCTTGCATTTATATAATCAGTACTGTATAAGGTGGGAGCAAGGAGATTGAGAATGAGAAGTTGCTAGAGTTAAAAATATAATTCAGTGAAATTCGCTTTTTCAGAGGTGTCCCCTTTTATTCTTAACCTTTTGTCAGTACATGAAGTTCTTATCGGGTTAAATACTAACTTAGAAGTGTGAGGTGATAGGTGGTAACTATAGTAAGCTTGCTGGTATTAAAAGCTGTAAGTATACCGTTCGAATAATTGGTATCCTACAAGGAGGAGAATATGAAAAAACTGACTATTGGTGTATTAGTTCTAACTTTGATAGTAGGATTAGGGTTCTTTTCTAATAAGGCTTATGCTCAGGACCAAGAAGAGATAACGCTGAGAGCCATTGGTGGTCTTACGTCTCCTTATAAGCGTATAACTTTCTTCGGACCGGAGGACCCGGCAAAGGCGAAAAAAAACGTAAGCGAAAAACACTTCAACAGCTTCCCTCTTGTAAGTTACAACCAAGCTAATCCAGATAAGAATGTAAACCTCGACCTTTACATCCCAGCTTTTTCGGACCTGAGGAAAGAGGAAATTCTGGCTCTGACCAGCAGAGAGGCCTATGACATAATGGTCATGGACCACATGTGGCTCGGCCAGTTTGCAGAAAGTGGAGGTCTCTCGGCCGAGTATTCCGATGAATACAGAAAGTGGGCAGAGGACTACGGCCTGTTCCCAGGCTTCAGAGATGGATCCACTTACGAAGGGAAGTTCTATGGAATCTGGAGGTCCACCGATTCCAGAGCCCTCTGGGTCTGGAAAGACGTCCTGCACGCTGCCGGTTACACGATGGAAGACATCAGGACTGCTGAGGGTCTACTCGAGGCACTTCCGGAAATCAATAAAGTTGCAAAGCAGCAATTTGATATGGAAGGAGCCCTGGAATACAACTTTGACGGAAAGAGTGCCGTAGGTTACTGGTACGGTTGGCTTTATCAGCTTGGAGGAAAAATTCTCGAGAAAAACGAGGACGGAGAATGGAGGGCTGGCTTTAACAATAAAGCGGGTTACAAAGCCCTGAATTACTTGAAGAAGCTGGACGAAGCCGGCGCAACTCTGAAGCGCACGTGGCAGTACAACCTGACTAACTTCCTGGATAGACGTTACGCAATGACCTTTGAAGGCGGCTGGAATGTAGCCGACCTGAATTCCCACTGGCCTGACAAGACGCCCGAAGAGATCCAGGTCGAAGTAGGCATGGTGCCCCAGCCTACCTTTGAAGGGAAGGACATGAGAACCCTCACTGGCGGCTTTATGATGGTAATACCGAAAGCTGCCAAGCACGGTGATCTGGCCTTTGATATAATGATGGAACACCTCTTCAGTAACGAAGCAAATTACGCTCAGATGCTTCTGGATCAAGGGAAGTTCCCGACAAATGAAAAGTTGTTCAACAACGAGACATACCAGGAAGGTATGCTCGATAGGATGCCGGACGAGTGGTATAACAAATTCCAGGAAGCCGTCTCTGGAGGAATATTGAGACCTTACGTTCCCGAGTATTCGAGCATAGCACAGGAACTCTGGACCGCTATGCAGAAGGTAATTGCCGGGAAAGCAACAGCGGAAGAAGCCCTGTCCACGGCGGCAGATAAAGTCAACAAAATGATGAAAGAGGACTAACCTTAACAAAATTGACAAGCAATGGGAGTGGGGGTGGGCGATTCTACCCCCACTTCTTATTTATTTTTACGGGGGTATTATATGAGAAGATATAGCGTGCTTGTCCCTTTGATGTTTTTATTACCCGCAATGGGAATACTGTTTTTCTTACAGTTCTTCGTATGGTCGTGGAATCTGAATATCGCACTGCATGACGTTACCCTGATGAATTTTCATCAGGAATGGGATTTTGTCGGGTTGCAGAATTTCGTCGAGGTTTTTACTGACCCCGCAACTTTAGCCTCCCTGCAGAATACCGCTATTTTTACTATTGGAAGCGTAACCCTACAGATGTTTATTGGTACTTCCGTTTCTTATTTGCTCTACAGGGCCGATTCAGCGGTTGAAAAGTTTTTCCGACCCATAATTATTATTCCCTGGTTGAGCTCCGTTGTGGTGGCGGCTTTCAGCTGGAGATTAATGGCAGCAAAAAATATCGGCTTCATTAATAGGATAATCGAGGCTGCTGGGTTTCCCAGGATTAATTTTTTGGGGAATGGCACTGCGGCGATGACCCTGGTTATCATTGCCAGCGTCTGGTGGGGAACCCCGTTCGTAATACTACTTTTGAGTTCAGGCATGACATCTATCTCTCCACAACTGGTCGAAGTGGCGAAAATAGATGGAGCTTCTGAATGGATATTTTTCACCAGGGTTGCTCTACCTATTTTGCTTCCATTTCTGGTGGTTGCTCTGATCTTGACTACTGTCTGGGCTTTTAACCAGTTTTCCTTGATCTTATTGCTTACGAATGGAGGACCTTTAAATGCGACGAAAGTGTTCCCGCTCCATGGATACCAGGCAGCGTTCGATCTGGGTGAATTCTCTTATGGATCAGCGGTGAGTCTTGGTGCTCTGGCTATGAATTTGATACTGGTATATATATACATCAAAGTTTCCGGCGTTGAGTTTGCAGATTAAGGAGGAAAAATGAGCGAAAAAACGACGCGAATACTAATTCTTACTAGTTATGCATTGTTTACCTTGCTCCCTATATACTGGATAGCTAACTTGTCCGTGCAACAGCAAGTGAGCTTCCCGCCTTCTTACATACCCAGTGACCTATCGATTGCAAGTTACGTTGATTTGTTAACTACATCGAATATAGTTACCAGCATACTGAACTCCTTGATGGTAGCAACTCTCTCTGCATTTGTCTCAGTAGTGGTTTGCTCAATGGCCGGTTACGTCTTTTCTCAGTTACAGATGCCCTTCAAGAAGTTTTTCTTCGGGGCAGTTCTGATTACACTTTTACTTCCCCCAGCCCTAAACATCATCCCAATGTACTCGGTGTTCAGCGAACTGGGGTGGTTAAATAGCCGGCTGGCAATAGTATTCATATATCAACTCTCGAATATGCCATTGAATACTTTTCTGTTCACCAATTACTTTGACACAGTGGAAGAACCGATTGTCGAGGCAGCGATAGTCGATGGGGCGGGACCAGTTAAGAGGTTCTACAGAATTTTCCTCCCGTTATCCAAGCCGGCTCTGATAGCAGGATTTTTGTTTGCGTTCCGTTTTGCATGGATGGAGTATTTATATGGAGCGACTTTTATAAAGGAACCAGCAAAGAGGCTCTTCCCAGCTGCTCTTAAGGTAGCTGTCAGAAGTACCCAGTACAATCTTGACTATGGAGTAATGACGGCCGGCGGTATATTGCTATTAGTTCCTACGCTGTTGATCTTAATCTTTGGACAAAAATATCTTGAAACAGGACTTCAGCTAGGTGGGGTGGATTAACTTTTGACTATTAGGGGTAATTGACGGTGTCAGCCGGGTTAGGGAATTTTTGACTTTATTTTCGGTTAGGTAGACTTGCATATAATAACCGACCTAAAAGAACCCTTTGAGATCTACTTCAAGAATTTTATCCGGCTGACCATACCCTATTTCCTCCTGGTAGGGGGATATATCACTTCGGTCAGATTTATCCCTTTCTCAAACACGGTATTGCTGGGTACATTCTTATTCTGTTTCGGGATTTTGACTTTAATAGCTGTCAGCCTTACTGTCGTAGATGTATGGGGTGCTGCAAGCGGTTATGATTTTGGACTCGGGGATAATGCCCTCTACGTTTTAAAGAACCTGCTCAGACTTTTCTCTTCAGTGATATTAATTACTCCACCCGGTTTTTTGATTCTATACCTATTTCTAAATTTTTTCAGTTTTTATCTATTTATCCCCCTTGCTTTTTATCCCTTTTTCTTCATTTATTTGTTGCCAATCGTTCTCTTAACAGAAAAGGGTATACTTGAAGGCGTCAGGAGATCCTTTGATATGGCATGGAAAAACTTTAAACGGACTGCCACAATCACTTTTATTCCAGCAATAATCGTCGGCTATATTTCGTCCTTTTTGCTTTATGAAATAGTATTTCTTTTTTTGCTCCCGATCTGGGTGGTTTTAATTACCCGTAATTTTTGCAGTATTTCCGAATGCGAATCCTCTACCGACTATTTCACCTCTATGAACCAGAAAGATTGAAAGGTGGGGTGTGGATACAGGATGAAAGTTGAACGCTTTCTATCCTCATTTTTGTCATACTCTTCCAGCCCTGGTTGTAGACTTAAAAGTTTTGGTTGGGAGTTCCCCCCTTTTTTTACCACACAATCAGTACTCCCACCCCCCACGAACAATTCCCACTGCCGTATTGGTTGCTTTTAAAAATAGAGGTGGTCTCACATTTTCTTTTCTGAAATTATTGCTGCGCTTAAAGAATGAGACCCCTTTAACGATTTAATTTATTGTAACCAATTATTTGTAGACATTATGAATAGTGGATGGTGAGTGTTCTTCCGTCAGTTTTTTTGTTAAATAAGTTTTTGCTCTTCAGAGAGAATAATGTTCTTCAGGCCGGAGTTAGAATGGAAAGATGGCAAGATTGAATCGCATCACGAAATATTTGGGCCTGCTTTGTGATAATCTCTGCAAGTACTTGGTTTAATAATAGACAACGCGCTTGCCCGATGACATGTTTGCAAGGGAGACGTGGTACTTGGGCCGGTTCAATGCCAGGAAAACTACCTTTGCAAGTACAATTTTAGTCCTCTAAAATGTTATAAAGTTGTTTGACAAATTATAAGATTACGCGTAAATAATAATACTATTCCTTTTAATTTTACCTAACAGGTCGAGATACTATTTTTTCGAAGATCACAGTGGCGGGTAAGTCTAGTTTGGCGAAAAATCTTTGGACAATTTTTGTTCTATAAAATCATTTGAATAAAAGTAGGTAACGTAAGAATCTCAATTTTTAATTAGCTTAACCGGGAGTGGTGAGGTTTAATAAATTATGAGCAAGATCAAATTGGGCATTATCGGTACTGGTGTAGCAGCTCGCCAGTTGCACTGGCCGGCACTACAACAGTTAACGGACAAGTACGAGATCGTAGCCCTGGCCAACAGGACCAAAAGTAAAGCGGTCAAATTTGCTAAAAAAATCGGTCTAGCCACGGAGAACGTTTATCAAGACTACGAAGAATTGCTGGATCGTAGTGACGTAGAGGTAGTTGACCTAGCACTTCCCCCGAGAATGAACTATGAGGTTGCCTCAAAAGCTGCCAGCCAGGGGAAGGACGTTATTTGTGAGAAACCAATCTCTACTTCTTTAGAGGATGCCGAAAAAATGCTGGAGCTTCAGGAAGAATACGGGATACAGTTACTTGTAGCTGAGAATTTTAGATACGAAGACACTATTCAGTTTGCCAGGGATTTTCTATCAAAAGAGTCCAGCGCGAATCCGTTTTTAATGACCTATCAATGGATGCAACCCGTGGGAAAGGACGACGAAATAGCAAGCCGGCCATGGCGGGAAAATCCCGAGCACGCCTCCGGCTTCCTTCTCGATCACGGCGTTCATATGATTGATGTGGTGCGTTACCTTATGGGGGAGATTGATCTGGTTCATACTTTTGGACGAGATCTGAAGGAACACCTAGGTGGGGTGGATACTGCTATATTCAACCTGAAATTTGAATCTGGTGATCTCTGTTCGGTAAATTGGTCCTTTGCATCAGCCACCGAAAGGACCGGCCATATTCAACTGTGGGCTCCGGGAGAAACGTTAATAGTGAGCCCCACCGAAGTAAGCCGGCATCAGGAAGGGAGCCTCCAGACGTTGTTTGAATCCGGTGAACGTTCTAGCTTTTATAGAGAATTTGAAGATTTCTATTATGCGTTAAGGGAGGATAAAGAGCCGGAGATGCGGGCTGAAGATGCGTACCGCGACCTGTGCTCCGTGCTGGCTGCGTCCGAGTCGGCTTTCGAAAGTAAAATTCAAAAAGTAGAGAATATAGAGCAAAGGTGATTAAAACCATGAGACTTGAAGATCAAGTAGCCATAGTAACTGGTGGTGCATCAGGTCAGGGCAGGGCGATATCTAAGTTATTTGCTAAAGAAGGTGCCAGGGTAACAGTTGCGGATATCGATGAAGAAGGAATTCAGGAAACTATTAACCAGTCCAGTGATATTGAGGGAGTATCTGAACATGACTTGATTGGCATGTCTGCTGACGTAAGCAGAGAAGAAGAGGTTAAAGAATTAACCGAGCGTACCGGAGATGAATTTGATAAAGTAGATATATTGGTCAACAGTGCCGGGACACTTGCCCCCCCTGATAAGAAGGCTCATGAGCTTTCGGTTGATGAGTGGAACCGTACTTTGGATGTAAACCTCTCTGGTCCATGGCTGTGCATCAAACATGCAGTCCCGTACATGAAAAAGGCAGGTGGGGGAAAGGTAGTAAACGTAGCTTCAACTGCGGGCATGCGGCCTTTCCCGGGTGCATCTCCTTATTGCATCTCTAAGGCCGGGCTTTTGATGCTGACTAAAACTTCCGCTCTAGAATACGTTGATGATGACATTCGTGTCACGGCTGTGGTGCCGGGCCATATAGATACAGCTATGATGGATCAGGTAATAGAAGACATGGAGGAGTCTGGCGTGGAGAACGCCGAAGAACAAGTTCGGACGGAGAGCAATCCAATGGGTAGGCTCGGGACGCCGAAAGAGGTCGCGAAAATAACTCTATTCCTGGCGAGCGATGCCTCATCTTTTGTTACGGGCTCCTTTGTGTTGGCAGATGGTGGTTATATGGCCGGATAGTGAGTTGTTTTTTAAATAACGAGAATCCCCGGGCAGTTCGTAGGCCTGGGGATTTATCAGTTATGATAGGGGTAGAGAGTTTAGCAAAAAT
>CAZWZR010000060.1:0-8539 GCA_964638365.1 uncultured Thermotogae bacterium
TTCGAGCCGTATAGCGAGGGGTATCGTCCGGGTCTTCTATCTCGATATCCACCGGTGAGGGTTCGTCCGGTTCGTAGTAAGGATTGGGAACTTCCAGAGAACCCTCCGTTAGTACGGCCAGTTCCCTTGCTATGCCAAGTACGCTGAGCAGGTCGGGGCGATTGGACGTGATTTCGAATTCAAGTACATAGTCGTCGAACTCCAGGGGCTCCGTCAGGTCGTTGCCTACGGAGAAGTCAAAGTCATCTAATAGCCATATCCCCTCGGATTTTTCTTCCAGGCCAAGCTCCTCCTTCGAGCACAGCATGCCTCTGGATTCTTCGCCCCGGAAACTCTGCGCCTCGATTTCCGTACCGTCGGGAAGTTCACCTGGTGCCTCGATTAGCGGAACCAGCGTCCCAACTTCCAGGTTATCCGCGGCGGTTATCGTTGGAATCTTCGAGTGACCGTCGTCAATCTCCGCCAGGTTAAGGTTTTCAGCTTCGGGATGTTTGGTGAGCTCGAGGACTTCCCCGACGGTTATCGTAGACGGGGATCCGACCCTCTTTATATTCTCTACCTCTGCCCCGGCCATCGTCAGGAGTTCTGCGTGTTTTTCAACTGCCTCCTGCGATACCTCCAGATCCAGAAAATCGGCAAGCCAGCGATAAGAAACTTCCATTTCTCCTCCTAAAGACCAAGTGAAAAGTTTAAGTAAGGACGTCCTTTATCCTGACCATGATAAGCATAGCCAACTGCCAATTCAAAGGGAAATAACCCCCCCATCGTCTTTCCGCCGACGGTTAGCTCCGTTCCCCCTTCGTATTTAAAGGTATCCAGGCCGAGCTCATCGGTCTGATTCCAGGTATCTCCCGCCGATAGGAATAGGGACCCTCTTACATCGGTTACGAGTGCCAGGCTACCGAGGTAGTATTTTTCGTTCGAGCTGAGTGGAAAACCCAGAGAGACCTTCGAAAATAGCTTGTAATTGCCGGGAAAACTGGACTTCTTCCAGGTCAGAGGGTTCGTAGATCCCTCCGGTCTGCTCCCGTAGCTCTTTAGCTCGGGCAGGTCGAACTTGAGCGGAGCCGGCAAATTACCGGGGCTAAACCCGACGTTAGCTGAGAAATCCAGGTAAATACCCGGGAAAATCCTCTCGATCTCAGTGGCGCTCAGACTGAACTTGCTCTCTCCACTCAAGGAGAAAGTCGATTGGAAGTTCAGCCTTCTGTTTTCCTTTAGCGAGGGGCTGAGGCTTCCGCCTATTCCCATGAGGTTGAAGGTCCTTCCTGAATTCCCCGTCACTCGTTCGAGCCTCAGGTCCAGGGAGCTGTCCTGTATCCAGTAGTCTCCTGCGTAACCAGTTTCCGGGGTGGACCAGAAGTCGAAGTTCCCCTCGACCCAGCCGCCGAAGTCCAGATCGGTGATTTGATCTCCCGATATAGAAGCACCTCCGGAAAGCGTCAGGTTACGGTTAACGTTCCATCTCCCCCTGGCGATTCCCGGACCCAGGGACCATTGGTACTTGTTCGGCGTCCTGCCTGCCACCGTCCCGGCTCCGACCATTATGAAGTAGGCGTCAAGCGGAAGCCGGTTTTCCCCTACGGATACCTCGACCTTTCTCGGGTAATGGTTGTTGAGCCGGTTCGTATCCATGACTTCGCTTTCCGGATCGACCGTCGCTTTTTTTACCTTCTCGGGTTCTACCACTGTTACCTGCTTCCGACTGGATTCCAGAGTAACTTCCCTCGTCACCGACTCACCCGAACTCAGCGTGGCTCGTAGTTCTACAGGAGCACTAAGTGAGCCTTCCTTTGTCACGGTTATCTCGTTTATGTAGTCACCGTCAGGGCCTTCCTCGGATGATATTCCCGTGATTCCGTAATCGATATAATCCGGAGAAAATAGCCACTCCTGGAAGAACTCCTCCGGAACCTGATCCCCCGTTAGTTCACGAACGTCAGCTGCCAGGGTCTCGACGTCGACTATTTCTTCTTCTCTTTGCTCCTTTAAGGTCCTAATGAATTCGTCCATCGATTCCTCTCCGATGATGCCGTCGAGGGTCCGTAGGATCAGGTAACCCTTTTTGTACACCCTTGTCTGAGTGGCGTTCGCGTATTCCACTTCCTGACGGGGCTTGGCAACGGCTTCGTCGAATCCCTGCTGGAAGTTGGTTATATACGGTAGTTCAAACATGTGTTGCCTCAAGTTGGTATAACCTATCTGCGACTCGAACGCGTTCCTGAGAAACCCGTCTCGTTCGAACCTGAAGAGGTTGGGCTCTTCTTCAGGATACTTGTGGTGGAAGTAGCGCAGAGATAAGAACTCGGAGAACGCTTCGCTGATCCAGTTCTGGGAGTGAAGGTCCGCACCGACTCCGATGCCAAACCACTGGTGGGCTATCTCGTGGGCAATTAGATATTCCGAAAGTCTGTTTGTAATGGTAGAGAGAGCCAGTTCTTTTTCGGCAAAGAAGGAATCCCCCAGGGAGATGAGGCCGTCAGCTGCCATGCCGAAGTAACCGGACCTCGGGTTCTGAGTAAAAGTCAGCTGCTCACGACCGTAGGCGCCAAATCTCTCGGAATAAAATTCCAGTATTTCGTTCGCGTAGGAGGCGAGCAACCTCCCCTCTTCCTGGTATCCGGGCCGGTATAGAACCTCGATGGAGTAGTTCCTGTACTCTTCGCGCAATTTGCGGTATTTGTCGCTCATTGCCAGCGGGAAGGAACGAGCGGACGGTAATTCCAGTTCCACTTTTTCTCTTTTTTCTCCAGGCCCGGTTTTCTCGCGAGATACCACGTTTCCGCCGACGACGAAATCCTCCGGCACGTCCAGCTCGACGCGGTAGTCAGCTTTCTCCATTACTACCTGGCTGTATACCTCTCTATCGTAGGACTTCCACCAGTCCGCCGGTGCAAGCGTCGGGTGCCAGCCAAATCTCCAGGTATAAGCCCCCTTGAATACCTCTTCGTCTCCGGTTTTCTTGTGGGGAAATTTCGTGGCAAATCGCAGGTCAATAGAAGTCTTTTCCCCCGGGTCTAGCTCGCTTTTTAGTTCGACCCTCATTGCCGTCTTTTCCAGTGAGAAGGTCTGGTTGGTCGGGGGCCTCTTCTCCATTTCGTAATCCAGCTCGTTACCTTCAGGACCCGTTACCTGCTCAATTTTCGTCCAGCCGGGGTCGAATCCGGCGGGGTAGGAGGAATCCTGGTTGACCTTGCTCAGGTAAGGGTTGGGCTCTTTCAGAAGGTTCCCGTCGAGCTTGAAAACCACTTCCTCTACCGGTTCATCCAGCGGATTGGAAAAAATTACTTTTTCCTCGCCCCGCAAAACTTCCTCGTCATCGTCCAGTCTGGCTTCTATCTCGTAGTTGATCTCTTCTGCAAGCGGAGAAGCAAAGACCGGAAAAAGTAAAAACAAGGATAAGAATAGGATTATGGGCACGTGTGTTCGACTGGTGAGGTGTCTTTTCATCGTCCTCCCTGTCCGGTTGAAAGGTCCATCAGTAATATACTCTCCTGAAATCTATGTCTGGTTCCGTAATCGGTATCGTTCAAGGATATTTACCTTGATATCGTCCGTCTCATTGGCTTTCTAAGAGTTATCTACCATTATTGACAATTATAGATTCGGAAATTTATTATTGCAACGGCAGGTGTACCCAGATTGCAATTTGCATCCTGATCGTTGAAAGATAAAGCGAGTACATGTATCCTTTTCTAATCGGGAATGGTATTTATGGACCTTAATCTGGAACAAATGGAAGATCTTATTGAACTGTTCGAAGAATCCGAGTTGACCGAAATAAGTGTCAGCCAGGATGATTCCGAGGTTACATTGAAAAAGGAATCCGGTGGAGCCTCGAGTGGTTCCGGAGCGGATACTCTCCCGCATCGGGTAGTTAAGTCGGAGGAAGAGGAGATAGAAGTTGAAAGCGAAGAGGAGGAGCCCGGTTCCGGTGAAGAGGAGACGCCGGAAGAGGATGAAGAAGGCGTGCTCGTTACTTCTCCCATAGTGGGGACCTTTTACAAGAGCCCTTCCCCGGATGATCCGGCCTATGTCCAGGTCGGAGACGTGGTTGAGGAGGGCGATACCGTCTGCATTGTGGAAGCGATGAAAGTGATGAACGAGGTTAAAGCTGACGCGGGCGGGGAAGTAGTGGAAATTCATCCCGAAGACGGGGACCCGGTCGAGTACGGTCAGAAGCTGATGACGTTAATCCCTCCTGACGGGGATCAGTAAATTGGAAAAGGTTCTGGTGGCCAATCGAGGAGAGATCGCTTTAAGGATCATAGAAGCGGCCCGTGAGCTAGGGTTGAGCACCGTTGCCGTATACTCGGAACCCGATCAAGACCAGCTCCACGTAGAACTGGCCGACGAAGCCTACTGTATTGGGCCAAAAGAGCCGGAAGAAAGTTATTTAAACGTTCCCACCATCGTCGGTGCGGCAGACATAAGCGGTGCTGACGCCATCCACCCTGGTTACGGGTTCCTTTCGGAGAATTCCCACTTTGCAGAGGTCTGCGAGGGTCACGATATCAAGTTTATCGGTCCCTCTTCTTCCATTCTGGAGAGGGCCGGGGACAAGCTGAAATCGAAGGAAATGGCCAGAAAGGCTGGAGTGGACGTATTGCCCGGTACCCGACAGGCAATTGACGATCAGGAGGCCCTGAAGGAAAAAGCCGAAGAACTCTCCTACCCATTGATTCTCAAGGCGGCTTTTGGCGGTGGCGGACGGGGGATGAGGCTTGCCCGAAACGAGGAGGAGCTTCTGGAGGGGTTCAAGGCAAGCAGCAAAGAAGCTGAGATATCGTTTGGAAAAGGTGATCTCTACCTGGAGAAGTACCTTGAACGCCCGAAGCACGTGGAGGTCCAGGTGGTTGCGGATGAACACGGAAATTATCAGCACGTCGGCGAGAGAGAGTGCTCGACTCAGCGCAGACACCAGAAGATAATCGAGGAGGCTCCTGCACCGGGGATTTCGGACTCCACCAGGGACGATTTAAGGGAAGCGGCACTTGCCATCGCCCGGGAGTTCGATTACAGCAGCCTGGGCACCGTAGAGTTTCTGGTCGACCAGGACGAGAACTTTTACTTCATGGAACTGAATGCAAGGATTCAGGTTGAGCACCCGGTTTCAGAGGAGATCTCCGGTGTAAATCTGGTAAAGGAGCAGATCAAGCTTGCGGAAGGAGAGGAGCTGGACACGGAAATGTACTCGAATCTGAGTGGGCACGCCATCGAGTTCCGGATCAATGCCGAGGATCCGTCAAGGAACTTTATGCCTTCTTCGGGCCGAATTGATATCAGGCAGCTGCCCGGCGGTCACGGGGTGAGGTTCGATACGTGGATATCGGACGGAGCGGAAGTTCTGCCCTATTACGATTCACTGCTTGGTAAGCTCATAGTATCCGCGGATAGAAGGTACGATGTGCTGACGAAGGCAATTTCGGCTCTCCGCAGGTTTGACGTAAGGGGTATCGAAAACAACGTGAGTCTTCACCTGGACCTGATTCGGCAGAAGGAATTTCGGACCGGAGAATATTCCATAGTCTTTCTGGACGATTTCATGGAAAGGTCCGGTACGGGAGAAAGGGTGTAATCAAAATTTGGAGTTGCCTCCTCCGCCTCGGTCTTTTGCGTCCTGTATGGCTTTACAATCCTAATCCTGCTACGTTCGAGTTTTTGTCTTAAAGGAGGTTAAAAATGGAAGTAGGGCAGGCGATTCAAGCCCGCAGGAGTATAAGGAAGTTCAAGGACGAGAAAGTGGAACGAAGTGACCTGGAAGAACTGGTGGATTTCGGGCGGCTGGCCCCGAGCGGGATGAACAAACAGCCGATCGAATTCCTCGTGGTGGATCAGCCCGACCTGGAGCGTCAGGTCTTCGAACATACGAACTGGGCCGGAGCAGTCGAGTGGAGTCCGGACCCAGAGGAGAGGCCGAGGGCCTACATCTTTCTGGTGATAAACCGTGAGGTCAAGCCCGTTACTGAGGGGCACGATGCGGGTCTGGCTGCGGCCAATATTTGTCTCGGGGCCGTGAGTAAAGGTCTGGGTACCTGTCTGCTTGGGGCTTTAGATGAGGAACCACTGCGAGAACTGCTGGGACTGCCGGAGGGCCGAGAACTTGACCTGGCGGTTGCCCTGGGCTATCCGGATCAGGACGTTGTTCTGGAGGAAGATGTCAGCGAAATCGATTACTGGTTGGACGAGAAGGGTGCTCTTCACGTCCCAAAGCGCCCGAGGGACGAGTTACTTCACTTTAACGGCTGGTAGGTTTAAAGCTAGGACAGGTTTTAAATTCTGTTGAACTTTTTATCAGGAAGCAACTAGAATATCTTAAAGACAGAAATTTGCCTCGGATTGACTTCTGTTAATTGATACCAGAAATAATTCCCGGTTAAGCGAGGTGTTTCATATGTCTGAAATCCCCGAGATGAAGTTGAAGTCCGGAGAGGAAATTCCCGTTCTTGGGTTCGGTACCTGGAATTTAAGTGGTGATGTAGTCAAAAGATCCGTTCGGGATGCCCTCGAACTCGGTTATACTCACATAGACACTGCTGAGGGTTACCACAACGAAGAGGAGATCGGCGAGGTGCTTGAAGATTACGATAGGGATAGGTTGTTTCTAACCTCTAAAGTTCTCCCGACGAATTTGCATTACGACGATGTACTGGAGTCCTGTAACAGAACGCTGGAGAAGCTGGGCACCTCTTACCTGGACCTTTATTTGATCCACTGGCCCAATCCGGCGATATCCATCCGGGAAACCCTGTCAGCATTCGAGAAACTACACGAAGAGGGTAAGGTAAAAAACATTGGGGTCAGTAATTTTAGCTATTATCAATTGAGAATAGCCAGGAAGATCTCGGAGCTACCGATTTCCGTAAACCAGGTAGAGTTTCACCCCTGGTATCACGACGAAGACCTTCTGGATTACTGCAGAGAGCGGGATATTCACCTTACGGCTTCTGCACCTTTGGCTCGAACAGAAGTACTTAAGGACGAGCTGATCCAGCGGCTGGCGGATAAGTACGACAGGGAACCGGTTCAGATAGTACTCCGCTGGGCCGTCCAGAAGGACGTGATCCCCATTCCGAAGTCCAGCACGAGGGCCCACATAAGGGAAAACAGTAAGATCTTCGACTTCCAGCTGGAACCCGATGACGTTAAATCGGTTGATGGTATTTCTAGAGAAGAGCGAATCTACATGATCGACCTCGAGGACGATACTTACGGGATACCTTCCTGAGGAGTCCCGTCTTTGACCTCCGCGGTAGTCCTGCAGCCAGTTTCTTCCCGGAAAAAGCTTTATAGTTCTACCCGCTAAGAGCTCGTAAAACTAAAAAACCATGATACCTGCCCGGATGCTCTCGTCCGGGCAGATTATTTTCTCTGGATAATTTGCTCATTAGGAGAATCCCGGTTCTTACCCCCGGTTTTTAGCCGGTTACCAGAATTAGCCGAGGAAGCCCTGCAGCACTCAATTCGCCTGCTACATTGTTCCAGGAACAAATACGACACGAGTTCCGAATTTGAACCCCGGGTCTTCTTTTCTAAAAGACCAAAAATAGTAGTTAATACTGCTTTTCTACAAACCCCGTCTCTTGAGTTGGGGTTCTTGACTGATATTCCGTGGCGGTATTACACGTTTTTCTTAAGAAAAAACGACTTGTAATTTAAAGTAATTTTTATATAATTAAGTTAAGTTGTCTTATAGTCACCTCTAAAAAAGGGAGGTAAAAAAATGGCTAAGAGGAATATAGAATTGATAGAGGAAGCCGGTATAGATGTGGACGAACTGAAGGAGAAGCTGATTGATGCCGCCGCGGCGGAGTTTACTACTTACTATTACTATACAAACCTTCGCACTCATGCGGTAGGGCTTGAAGGGGAATCAATCAAAGAGATTATCGAAGATGCCAGGCTCGAAGACAGGAACCACTTTGAAGCTCTTACACCCAGGATCTACGAGCTGGGAGGTACTCTTCCCAACGACGTTAAGGAGTTCGCCGACAGGGCGGCCTGTATGGACGCTCGGTTGCCCGACGAGGAAACCACCGAGAACCTTCTCGAAGTGCTGCTCGACGCGGAGCGGTGTGCTGTAGGCGTTTACACGGACATCTGTAATTACACCCAGGGCAAGGACCCCCGGACTTACGAACTTTCGGCGGCAATCCTGCACGAGGAGACCGAACACGAGGCCTGGTTCGAGGAAATCCTTACCGGCAAACCGTCGGGTCATTATCAGAGGGATAAGCCCGGCGTGAGCCCCTACGTATCGAAGTTCATCCAGAACAAGTAGTAATTGATATAAGGTGTTGACTTGAAGGGTGCAGCGCAAGTTGCACCCTTTTTTTATTTTCCCCCATTAATCCTCATCATTCTTACCAATAGAATAGGCTGACAGTTCAGCATAGAATTCACTATCGAGTCCCGGCAGATTTCAAAAAAACCCTTTTCTTCATAAACGTTTCATAACTACTGAATAAAATGTTCTCAAGTATGAAAACTAACTAACTTTTTCACCACCAAAGAGGTGATTCGGTGAATATTTCTAAAA
>CAZWZR010000061.1:0-8474 GCA_964638365.1 uncultured Thermotogae bacterium
AAAGAGTTCGAAGAACTATTCGGGCCAGGTGAAGCGCCGGAGGTCTATCGTGCTCCCGGCAGGGTCAACCTGATAGGCGAGCATACTGACTACAACGGGGGGCTCGTCCTGCCGATAGCCGTGGACCTATCTACCTGGGCTCTTGTAAGAAAGAATTCGGGAGATTCGTTACGGGTTTATTCCACCAACCTGGAAGAAAAAGCTAATATAGACCCGGGCGGGGAACTGGAAAAGTCCGGGGACTGGGCGGATTACGTCCGCGGAATAATATCCGGTTTGAGCAAACGGGACCGGAGTCTCGTATCCGGCCTCGACGTTCTTTTGAGTTCGGAAGTGCCGGTTGGAAGGGGATTGTCTAGCTCCGCTGCTCTCGAATTATCCGTGGCTACTGCCTTAAACGAGGAATTCGATCTGGGGCTCGAGGAACTTGAACTGATTCGGCTCTGTCAGACGGCGGAAAACGAGTTCGTCGGTGCGAATACGGGGATCATGGATCAGTACGTATCCTATTTTGGTAAGGAAGGAACGGCCCTCTTGATAGATACGGCGAAACCTTCCCATGAATACGTAGACCTCGATCTCGTCGGCTACGATCTCCTGGTACTCGACACCATGGTGTCCCATACTCACGGCGGGAACGAGTACAACCAGCGCCGGGCCGAGTGCGAGGAGGCGTTGTGTCGGATTAACAAAACCGATAGATACGACGGCCTCGAATCGCTCAGTCGGATCGAACCGGAAAACCTGGAATACGTGGAGACCGTCCTTCCGGAGAAACTGGCTCGTAGAACCAGACACGTAGTAGAGGAGAACAGCAGGGTGAGACGGGCTACAGGATACCTGCCGCGAGGGGAAATAGAAAAAGTTGGTGAGCTGTTTTTCCAGTCTCACCGCAGCCTGCGAGAGCAATACGAGGTCAGCTGCAGGGAGCTGGATTTCCTGGTGGATTTCGCCCGCGAGTGGGGAGTTCCCGGGGCACGAATGACTGGCGGAGGTTTTGGGGGGGCATCGATTCACCTGGTACCAGAAGAAAGGCGTCAGGAATACCTTCGGGACGCTAAAGAAAAGTACCAAAAAGAGTTCGGAATCGAACTGGAGGGGTTCTTCGTATCCTCCAGCAATGGGGTAAAGGCCGGCCTCACCGGGTAAATTAGGGTATGGTAGTGGTCAGCAGAAGAAAAACTATTTTGGAGCTTCTCTTTCCTACCTTTTGAGCTTCCTATTCCTCTTTTGATTTCGAATATTTTGGTTTGAACGGATACGCCAAGGCTTGTAAGAAAGCCCCGTATTGATTAACCTCTATGTGAAAACTTGAGTATTTATATCGACATTTGTTTAAGAAAATCATTACCGAGGAGAGTGAGAACATGATAACTGAAGAAGAGGTAGAGGACGCACTTGATGAAGTTAGGCCTTCCATTCAGGCCGACGGTGGAGACGTCATTCTGGACGAGATTACAGAGGATAATGTCGTAAAAGTCCAGCTCGTTGGGGCCTGTGTTGGTTGCCCGATGTCGACGATGACGCTAAAGCAGGGAGTCGAGAAGGTCCTTGAGTCCAATATACCCGAAATTAAAGAAGTCAAGGCAGTTTGACTCCCTCTGGTTGAGTTAGTCTTTCCCAACTAGTATTATAGGATTACAAAAAAACTGAGGTGGAGTAAGATGGCAGCCAGTCTTAACCAGGTTATTTTAATTGGAAATTTAACTGAGGATCCCGAGCTTCAATATACACAGTCGGGCGTGGCAAGGACGACATTTACTATCGCGGTTAACCGACAGTACCGTGACAGCAACGACGAGTTACAGGAAGAAACTACATTCGTTCCCATAACTACCTGGCGAAACCAGGCGGAGAACTGCGCTACCTATCTTAGCAAGGGCAGGCCGGTTGCAGTTACGGGCAGGTTGAACATCGATAGCTACGAGGACGACGAGGGCAATAACCGTAAGTGGACCAGCGTAGTGGCAAATAACGTCCAGTTTCTCGGATTCGGTCAGGATAGTGATTCCCAGGGCGGAGACCAGACGCCACCGCCGGAGAAACCGGATTCCTCCGGAACACCCGGATCTACTACGGACGACGACGAAGAAATACCGTTTTAATTAAGACGAAGTATTTTCCTCTGGAGTGAGTCTTTGAATCCCCGGGTCTGAATTAACGCAGTTCTTCCATTAGTTTCGAACCGATCTCCCCGGGGAGCGTTTTTAAAATAGTAGTTACCACGGTCGGATCCTTTATCATTTTCTTTGCAAGGGGATAGAGGTGGTCTATATCCCCGTGTCTGGAGACCCAGCTGGCGATCTCCTGCTTGTTCAATAACTCCAGGAGTTCCGTCAGCCTCTTATCGGAAACCCGTTGCAGGATCCGGTGGAGCAGCATCTCTCTTTGCAGATCCTCTCCTATTTCATTCATCCACCTGTCATAATAGTGTTTGCCGGGGTTTTCAAGCCCGTTTACCGCTTTTACTGCCACTTCCCCGGCTATTCTGGCCGTGAGCGATAGCGGATAGAGGCCACCACCGGAAGTCGGCTTTACCTGTCCGGCAGCGTCGCCAACCGTCAAAACTCCGTTTTTGCAGGAGTTTTCGGGCACGCCGATCGGGATAACCCCGGTTCGAAATGATTCGGGCGTCTCTATACCGATTTTTTCAGTTAAATTGGCGAAGAGTTCCTTCAACTTTCCGCCCTGCGGGGTGGCCAGACCTATTCGCGCTCTTTCCGAAGATACCGGAATAATCCAGCCGAAAAAGCCTGGTGCGATTTCTTCCCCGAAGAAGACCTCGACGAAGTCACTCCTGCGGGACTGGAACTCCATCTCCGTCTGAATTGCGTAGAGCAGCTTGGATGGAAGGTCCAGGCCGAAAATTCGCCTGACGTCGCTTCTGGGTCCGTCAGCACCGATCACTATATCGGGTTCCAGGGTCTCCTCCCCGGACCCGTTTACCGGTCCGATCGTCACCCCGAATTCGTCCCCCCGGTATATCTTTTTTCCCGGACGGATTTCGACCCCTTTCTGCTCTGCCCGGGAGAGCAGTTCCGCGTTTAACCCGTCCCTGTCAACCACGTAAGCTTTTGGCTCAGGGGCTGAAAGCTCGAAGCTTTTACCTTCAGGCGGGTGAACGAAAACACCCCTTACTTCGTTTACGATAACTTCACTGGGGGCGGATAAGCGCTTCCACGTCTCCAGGCTGAGGAGACCGCCACAGGCGCTGGACTCCCCGAGGTCGTCTTTTTTATCGATTAGAAGGGTGTCTGCTCCACCTTTAGCTGCGACTCTTCCAGCGATTGAGCCGGCCGGTCCGCCGCCTACTACGAGAACCTGAGGTTTTAGATCCACCATGTTACCACCTTGCAACGAGATTAATCCTGTTACCGGAATTAACTCCTTTCCGAAGGAGTTCCAGTCCGAATTCTACGTCGTCGTGATAACCGATTGAAACTCCCTGCCAGTCGCGATAATCCCCGATCGATAAGTATCCAATGCTGATCTTATCCCCTTTAAGCCTAAGCGACCAGCTTTTGAGCCGCAGATTATCGATCAAAAACGCGAGTGAGCTCCCCCTGTAGCTAATATCCGTCCCCATAGCAAGATTAGCTGTTCTACCCTGGTAATCCAAGGAGACTCCCTGGGTCCACGTCAACCGGTTATCTCCGAGAGGAATACTCTTCCCGCCGGATGCCGTTAAATAGTTTTCTCCAGGGGCCCTGATGCCCGTTAAATTACCTCTGTACAGGTGGGTAAATTCGGATTCCCCCGATCTCGGAAACCAGAAGTGCTCGTCCGACATGCTGTCAGAGGTTCTCAGTTCGTAGTTCAGGTTGACCTTTCCAACGGAAAAGGCGCCGTTACTGGCCAACCTGTAACCTGAGGTGTTTAACCAGAGTAGCGAATCGACGGAAAGGGTCCAGCCACCTATTCTGTAGTCGAAATAGTTGGTGTTGATTCCGACAGTTACCGTGTCCCATTCAGGTTTTTTCCCGGGGTGCAGCAGACCTGTAGAAAAAGGCCGGATTTCCCAGTTTCCCGTTTCCGGCAGGAGTTCCTCGGACAGGGAAAGTCCCAGGCCGTACCTCCCCCCTGGAGTTCGCCTCATCCCGAGCCCGTAGCCATTCAGCGAAATATCGGCAAACAACCCCGGTCCGGAAGTATTGAGGGTGAGGACACCTTCACCGGTTGCAACGGGGGAAAAAGTCAGGAAAAAGATTACCAGGAAGGTACATGAACCGAGGAGGAACCCGGCCAACGAGGGATATTTGGCATTTTCTTCTCTCCACCCCCCAGGTTTCATCTCATCCCTCCTTTAACTCCTCCTCCGCTTCTTCTGCTCTCTCCTGTCGCTTTTCGAAGAGCATGTTCATTATTCCGTAATGGGCTAGCAGGCTGAGGCCCACTGCAACGAGGACGAGCTGAATGGATTTCAAAGCAAAAGAATACGCTACGGCTTCGCTCCCGCTAATGCCAAACAGGGCGTAGATTCCAATGAAACCCCCCTCGGATATACCGATGCCGCCCGGGGTGATCCAGAAGAACGAAGACATCACGGATATCATGGCAAAAAGCATGGTCAGTTCTGCAATTGAGAATACCCTGCCCTGGGTAAAGTAAAAATAAATCTGAGGGCGAAGGAACATAAATACCGTCGCTACCAGGTCCAGCAGAAACGCCATACCCGTATGTTTTATGTGTTTACCGAAGGCCATGCTTATTTCCTTCTCCAGGTGTCGGATGCCGTCCTCCGCTTTCTGGAGGATTTTAGTCCAGGGTAAATTGCGTCTTAAGAAGGCCGTGAAGCGGGTGAAGATGAAGATCTTTTTATAAAAGTTCAAGATCAACGTCGCCAGCAGGACCAAAAAGAGAAGGGATATGAGAATCAGATAGAGCATGGTATCCGTCGGTATCTGACTGTAAATAGTCAGCATGGCTCCAATCAGGATCGCCGAAACCAGTGCCGCCATCATGGTTATTCTTTCGGCGACGATCGTCGCGAAGACCCTGCTATATGAGGAATCGCTCTCCCTTTCGATCACGAGCGCTCTGACCGGTTCCCCTCCGAAGTGCATGGAGGGGGTTAAGTAGCTGACCGCGAAACTGCCGATCCTCGCCCAGAAGCTCAATAAGTACGGGGCCGAAACACCGTAGCCTTTCATCAAAATTATCCAGGCGACCGTCCAGAAAAAGAAGGTAAGCAGAATGGCGGCTATCATCGATGCGAACCCATCCCAGCCCAGGGCCGAAAACTGGCTTATTACCTTGCTGGGACCAATAAAACTGAGGATAACCCCGAGAACCACCAATCCCAGAATGACGGACAGAATCGTAGTCGTTCTTCTACTGGTACTCAAGCTAACTAATCCAACCTCCTGATCCGTTGATTCTAACTCAGTTGTACAAGGCTAACGGATAGGTTATACTTTAGCAATATTTGCCTCAAAGAGGGGTGGATCATGCCCGAGAATTACGATTTTGATCAAGGAGGAGGTCGCGGCGGAACAGACTGGGATAAGTTCAAAGGGAGCCTGAAGAAGTTCGGTGGAAAGACGGGCTGGATAATAATCGGCCTCGTCGTTGTTATTTATCTGCTTCAAGGTATTTACCAGGTTGGCCCGGCTGAAGTCGGACTGGTAAAACGCTTTGGAAAACACGTGAGAACGGTAAATTCTGGACTAAATTATCACCTTCCACCACCAGTAGAGACCGTAACGAAGGTTGACATTAGATCAGTAAGGAAGGTGGAAATTGGATTCGAAACTATATCGCCGCCTCCGAACCCGCGTTACCGGGAGGACGAAGAGGAAGCACTTATGCTGACCGGGGACGACAACATAGTTCACATGGAACTCGCTATTCAGTTCACCGTGATGGACGCCGAGAAACTGGCTTTTAACATCATAGATCCCCAGGCCCTGGTAAAGGAAGCCGGAGAGGCGGTTATACGGGAAGAAGCAGTCAGGCACACCGTAGAGGAGGTTCTTACAGTCCAGAGGGCGGAAATCGCGAATCAAGCTGAGATGGAATTACAGAATCTGCTCGAGGAGTACGAAGCGGGAATCAACGTCGAAACGGTCAAGATACAGGACGCGAGGCCACCGGAGCCGGTTGAACCTGCGTTTGACGACGTTACGAGTGCCAAGGAAGACAAAAACACGAAGATCAACCAGGCGGAGGCCTACGCAAACGACGTCATACCAAATGCAAGAGGACAGGCAGCGGAGATCCTTAACCAGGCAGAGGCCACCAAGGCGGAACGGGTGAACGAAGCCGAGGGTGACGTCAGCAAATTCCTCCAGGTGCTTGAGGAATACAGGCTGGGAGATCAGGAAGTAACACGGCGTCGGCTCTACATGGAGACGATGGAAGAGGTACTTCCGGAGATGAAGAAGGTCCTCCTCTCGGAGTCGACCGACGGTTCATCCGTATTGAAGTTTTTGAACCTATCCGAGATGGATGGTGAGACACAATGAGAAAACTAGCTTGGTTCGTTGGGATAGTAGTTTCGTTAATACTTGTCTTTAACCTGGTTACTTTTATAGTTCCCGAAACGGAACAGGCCATAGTAATTCAATACGGTAACATAAAACAGGTGGCAACCGAGCCCGGACTTTACTTCAAGATACCTTTCATTCAATCGGTGGAGCACATGGAGGCTCGACTGCTTTCCTACGACATAGAGCCAAGGGAGTTAATTACGGCTGATCAGAGGCGACTGTCCGTAAACAACTACGCCGTCTGGAAGATAGAGAACCCACAGCAGTTCAAGGAATCCTTTAACGCTCGCCTGGGCACGGCTCAAACCAGAATAGATGACATACTTTACTCCGACCTGCGGAACGTCCTGGCCAGTCGCGAATTCAACGAGATCGCCTCTGGAGAAAGGGAGACGATGCTTAACGATATTACGGAAACCAGCGCGGGAAAGCTTAAAGAATACGGGATTAATTTAATAGACGCCAAGATAAAGCGGGCGGATTTGCCTCAGGCCAACGAGCAGGCAGTATTCGATCGGATGATATCCGAAAGGGAAAGACGTGCTTCCCAGCTTCGGGCCGAAGGTGACGAACAGTCGAAGGAAATCAAATCGGAAGCGGATAGAAAGAGCAGTGTAATAGTTGCCGAGGCCAGAAACGAGGCCGAGTCAATTCGGGGAGAAGGTGAAGCCGAGGCGTTACAGATTTACGCCGATGCGTACAGTCAGAACGTCGAGTTCTACGAATTCTGGCGGAAGCTGTCCTCCTACAGGGATTCCTTCCCGGGAGATAAATCCACGATATTAATGACCCCCGATTCTCAGTACATGAGACTGCTCTCGGAGGGCGTCACGGAGAACCTGAAGCTCAAGGAGGAAGCACAGAGCGAGGAGTCCGCTGAGGAACAGGAAGAATAGAGTACCTAGTATCTTCTAACACCTTTGATTGCGACAACCCTCCCGGTTTCCGGGAGGGTTTTTTATATTCGTTATCCGTGCATCTCACGCCAAAGCTTGAGGCCTTCCAGAACCAGGTCCTCTTCGTAGTGTTTGATTGCATCGATTTCCCTTGCAAATAACCTTCCTTTCCCTCCCGTAGCAATTACCTCGAGGTCCTCGTTGTCGTACTCCTCCTGGAACCGTTCTATCATACCTTCTATCATGCTGATAAAACCCAGGACAAAGCCGGAATTGATGTTATCGGCCGAAGTCTTACCAACTACGCTCTCGGGTAGCGTTAACTCGATCTCAGGCAACAGAGCGGCCCTTTCAACTAAGGCCTCCAGGGCAGTTTCCATTTCGGGTGCAATTGCACCGCCGAGGAAGTTACCGTCACCCGAGTAGAGTTCAAAGCTCGTTGCCGTACCGAAGTCGATTATCAAACCCGGGCCACCGTAGAGTTCCTTGCTCGCAATTATCGTTGCTACCCTGTCCGGACCTACCTCTCCGGGTTCATCTACCCGGAGTTCGACGATATCGTTATCCATCGGCCTGAGAAACGTCGGAGATACGTCCAAGTACCTCTCAAGACCAGCCGAGAGGCTACGGTTAAGGTAAGGTACGACCGATGATATCACCACATCCGATACCTCGCTGGATTCGATCCCAAAGGCATCAAGCAGAGAACGAATCCTTAGTCCGATTTCATCCGGAGTAAGACTCTGGTCCGTAGAAAGACGCCAGGTCAGGCGGATATCGTCATCGTCGAAACAACCAACGGTGATATTCGTATTTCCGACGTCCAGTGCCAGGAACATTGGTTTACGATCAACTCCTTTCGATGTTTTCTCTTGTTAAAAAGTTGTCATTGGGGCTATAACGTATTTCGCAAAAGAATATACTAAGATACCTGTATGGCAGGTTACCCCTCATTGAACTCTTTCCGTATTGCCTTGAATTTTTCCTCGTCCCCCAGAACGTCGACACCCGTCATGGCCAGCCCCTTGGCGGCGGTGATCATTGCCGAATAACCTTCCTCGGAATTGGCTGCTTCCGCGAAAGCTTCTGA
>CAZWZR010000062.1:0-8289 GCA_964638365.1 uncultured Thermotogae bacterium
TACACAGTTATTTCTACACTATCGTCACAGTTCTTCGACAGGCAGGGCTGGAAAAGCCCTGCCTGTGATGGTGGGTGGGATCAGGTTTTACCGGATGAAATCATTCAAGGTTTAACCTTGCTCAACACCGGGGTTAATCTTAGAATTCGGTTTACCGCGCGAGCTCGTATATCTCCAGAACTTCTTCCTTTCCCAGTTCTACGAAGTTACCGACCGGTCCCCGATCTGTACACTTTTCCGCCATCTCCTCCATGTCCTGGTCCGTAATTTCAGGTTCGAGGTCATTTAATCTCGTCGGCAGACCGATGCTCCTGTAGAAAGCCTCCAGCTCGTTAATTCCTCTTAGCGCGGTCTCTTCCAGGGAGAAAAAGTTCGGGTCGACGTTCCAGACACGGACGGCGAACTGGGCAAACCGCTCCGGGTTCTCCTGATAGACGTACTTCATCCAGGCGGGAAAGATGATTGCCAGGCCGGCCCCGTGAGTGACGTCGTACATGCCGCTCAGTTCGTGCTCTATTTGATGAGAAGCCCAGTCTTCCACTCTGCCCGTCCCCAGCAGGTCGTTGTGGGCAACCGTGCTGGCCCACATAATCTGAGACCTGGGGGCGTAGTTTTCCGGTTCTTCGATCGCCCTGGGGGTATTTTCGATTACCGTCTGCAGGGTGGCCTCGCTCAACCTGTCCGTGAAGTCAACGTTCGGCTCGTTCGTGAAGTACCTCTCCATAACGTGGGACATAATGTCTGCAGCTCCGGCGGCAGTCTGGAAGTCGGGCAGAGTATAGGTAAATTCCGGGTTCATTATTGCGAATTTCGGCCTGATCTTCTCGCTTCCGACGTCTCTTTTTAATCCACCTTCTTCCTTGGTGATGACCGAACCCGAGCTGGATTCGCTCCCGGCCGCGGGTATCGTCAGTACCGTCCCGACGGGAAGAGCTTCCTCGACCGGCTTATCCATGGCGTAGAAATCCCATACGTCACCTTCGTAAGGAACTCCGATCGCGATTGCCTTTGCCGTATCGATAACGCTCCCACCGCCGACGGCAAGTACGAAGTCGATCCCTTCTTTTCCACAGATATCTATTCCCTCATTTACCAGGCTTAAACGGGGGTTGGGTTGAACTCCTCCCAGTTCGACTGTCTCTATGCCGTGCTCCTGGAGAGAATCGGTTACCTCCTCGTAAATTCCGTATTCCTTGATGCTGCCCTGGCCGTAGAGAAAAAGGGCCCTGTCGCCGAATTTCTTCACTTCTTCACCGGTTTTGGCCTCGACTCCTCTGCCAAATACTATCCTGGTTTTGTTCTGAAAGGTAAAATTCTGCATATTTTCCTCCTTATGATTTTACGCGGCCCGTTGACCAATCCGACACCCATTGGGCTTAATTTCCCTCTGTAAAACGTTGAATAATCCAGTACTTTGGGCTTGCTTCCCCTGTATCCCGTATCTTTAATAGTACTGGCTTAACCGCTATAGTAAAACCAGCAGACTTAGACTTTCCTTCAATCGAGAGGTGGCATTATGTTAGAAGACAAGAAGGTCCTGGTTACCGGGGTAAGGAACAAGCGCTCGGCCGCTTACTGGATAGCCGCGGAGGTCCTGGACCAGGGAGGCGAAGTGATTTTGACGTCTCCGGACGTTGAGAGAACGGAAAGGGCCGCAGGGAGGTTGCCTGATACCCCGCCCGTCTGGGAGCTCGACGTGACTCAACCGGACACAATAGATCGGACAAAGGATAAAGTTCAAAAGAAGTGGGGAGAGTTCGACGGCCTGGTCCATTCCATTGCCTACGCTGACAGGGAATGTATAGATCCTGATTTCTTCAAGGCCGACAGGGATCAGATAATGGAAGCTTTTGACATCTCCAGTTTCTCGCTTTTTACCCTGGCAAAGGAGTTTTATCCCCTGTTATCCGGAAGGGGGAGCATAGTCTCGCTCAGTTTTGATACGGAAGAAATCTGGCCTCCTTACGGCTGGATGAACTTCTTCAAGGACGCACTGGAGTACTTTACCAGGATGATTGCGGTACGCCTTGGAGACGAGGGGATCAGGGCAAATTCGATTTCCGCCGGTACGATGAAGACCCTTTCCGCCAGAGGTATACCTGGTTTCTCCACGATGGCTTCCGAATACGAGGATTCCGCCCCGCTTGACTGGGATAGCAGCGGATCTCAGGAATTCGTCGCGGATACCTGCGCCTGGTTGCTATCCGATAAGTCAAGAATGGTGACGGGGGAGGTAATTCACGTCGACGGGGGAGCAAACGTGAAGTCGGCTTTTAGCTTCGAGGAATAACGGACTCTTGAGGCAAACCCGTAAAATTGTTTCCGGGGTGGTATAATTTGCGCGTTCTTATCACCGGTGGTACCGGCCTTATCGGAAGAAGTTTAACCAGAGAGCTAATCGGTGGCGGGCACGAGGTCGTAGTTCTTTCCCGAAATCCGGCCGGCAGAAAGAAGGTTGCTCCGGAGGTTGATATGGTAGAATGGGATGCTCGCACGCCGGAAGGCTGGTCCGGAGAGCTCGAGGAGACCGATGCGGTGGTAAATCTCGCGGGTGAGAACATCGCCGGGTCAGGGCTTATCCCCGATAGGTGGACCGAAGAGAAAAAAGAGAGGATTCTTAACAGCCGCCTGGATGCGGGGAACGCGGTAAAGGAGGCATTTAAAGCCGTCGATCACGAGCCGGAGGTTCTAGTTCAGTCTTCGGCCGTTGGCTACTACGGGGCGACTGGTGACCGGATCGTGACGGAGGGTTCGGAACCCGGAGAGGGCTTTCTGGCCGAAACCGCAGTCCAGTGGGAAGAAGTAACCGAGCCCCTGGAGGGGATGGGCGTGCGCAGGGTCGTGATCAGAACGGGACTGGTCCTGGACACTGAAGGAGGTGCCTTCCCCCGGCTCCTGCTCCCATTTAAGTACTTCGTCGGTGGGCCACTGGGGGATGGCCAACAGTACTATTCATGGATTCACGTTCGGGACGAAGTACGGGCGATCCGGTCTCTGCTTGAGAACGAGGAAGCTTCCGGTCCGTTTAACCTGACCGCACCCGAACCCGTGACAAATGAAAGCTTCGCCAAAGAGCTGGGTCGGGTAACCGGGCGACCTTCGGCCTTCAGAGTACCCGGTTTTTTGATACGCATCCTCTTCGGCGAGGCGGCTACACTTGTTCTGGATGGTCAGAGGGCAAAGCCGGAGGGTCTGGTCGGGCAGGGTTTCGAGTTCCGCTATCCGAATTTGAGCGGGGCTCTGGAGGACCTGCTGCAGGATGAAGCGGGTTAGTTCCGGGGAAACTTGGAAAAAGTCCGGAGGTAATTGTGGGAAAGCCGTCCAGTCCTGAACCGGTCAAGCTATTTGCAGGAGTATTGACCGGCTATCCGGAGCTCGTTCCGGAAGTAGAATGCAGGTTGAGTGACCGGTTTGGCACGATCGACGAGGAAAGTCCCCTTATAACCTTTGATTATACGGATTATTACCGTGACGAGATGGGAGAGGGTCTGCAGAGAAAATTCTTTTCCTTTCGGAACCTGATTCCCCCTGAAGAACTTGCCGAAATCAAGCTTGAGACCAATGAAATAGAGCTTTCTCTGGCTGAGGACTCGAACGCAGACGCCGAAAGGCCGGTAAATATAGATCCCGGGTACCTTGGTCCCTCAAAGCTCGTTCTTGCAACTACTAAGAACTATTCTCACCGGGTCTATCTGGAAAGAGGAATATACGCCGAGGTGACTTTACAGTACGAGAACGGGGGGTTTCGGCCCCAGCCCTGGACCTATCCCGATTACAGGTCCGACGAATACCTGGATTTCTTTCAGGGGCTACGGGAAGAGTACTTGCTTCAGCTGGAGTCAAGTTCGGGTTGACCGGACCTTTTCCCTGACTCATAGCACCCGGGAATTGATCCTGGAGGCTGACCCTCGAAAGGGAGATGTTGGGGTCCTCTACCGTGGGAAGGGAAAGTTTAAAAAACCGCCGGATTAATTTATACTTTGTTGATCTAATCAAAAAACGGAGGTATGAAAATGTCAGTAGAAGTTGAGGTAGATCGAGATACGTGTATCGCCGACGCGATCTGTTACAATCTTTGTCCAGAGGTATACGAATCGGATGAGGACGGCAAGTCGAGACTGGTAGAAGAATACCGTACGGAAGACGAAACGACAGGCGAAGTTCCCGATGATTTGGCTGATTGCGCCGAAGAGGGAATGGAGGAATGCCCCGTTGACGCCATAGAAGTAAGTTAGTTAATTTCTTTTGAGTTATATTTTTTTCCAGATATCAGGACTCCGGCTGGTGATCAGAGATGTCAGAAACCGATTATAATTTTGAACCCTTCGCGAAAACTCCGGAATACAGGGAGGTCAATCGAAGGATCATCGTGAAATGGATCGCGGCCATGGTGGATTCCGGCGTCGATGGAGTAAGCAGGTTACTGGATATAGCCACCGGAATTGGAACGATGGTTCGGATTTTCCTGGACGAACTCCCGGAGGACTGGGGCCAGCCGGAGGTCGTTTGTCTGGATAAATCCGAGGGAGCACTTGAGGTGGCGAGGGGGAAACTCGAGTCCGTCGTCGAGTCCCTGAATTCTATTCACTCCCCGATTCAGGATCTGAAGCCAGGGGAGGAAAAGGTGAAAGTAGTCCTCTGGGGAAATGGTATCCATAACCTGTCCGAGGAGAGTCAGATAGAGGCGGTAAGTCGAATTTACCAGAACCTGGAGGAGGACGGCTGGTTCTTCTTTAATACTGCTTTTTACGAAGGAGCACGACCTGAGGGGACGAAGTCCTTCTACAGGTACCAGATAAGGAAAGCGGTGGAATTTTTAAGGGAAAAGGGTATAGAGAGAGAAAAAGGCGATGGGAAAGCTGAAGCTGCCAAATTCCACCCCAAATCTCATTACAAGGAGCTTGTTGATGGGGCCGGGCTGGAGCTCGACGAGGCGGAAGAGCTGACTGCTCCGCTCTACAGGGAAGCCTGGGAGTATATTAGCGGCTTCAAGAACTACGCTCTTGGGGCGCTCCACGGTTACCCGGTGGAAGAGGCCCAGGTGGCCCTTCGGGAAGCGGTGGCCCCGGCCCTGCAGAAATACGGGGTTGAGGACGAATCGGGTGACCTCTACATACCGAGGAAGTGGCTTCGGGTCTCTGCTCGGGCAGCTTAAGCGACGGTTTTGAAGGCTTTCAGGCCTGGAACCTGTGCCAGCGGGAGCCCGTTTTGGAACAGCTTTCTCGTTCCAGCTCTTTTAACCTCTCATACAGGCGCTGTTCGTGTTCGGTAACGAAAACTTGGCTATCCTGCTGTGTCTGCTGGTCGGAATCGATCAAAGAATGGTCGACGTCCAGTTCTATTTTCTCAAAGCCCTCCTCGACGTGGGGTGCCTCTTCCAGTATCGATTCGTAACTAACCAGGATGCTCTTCTCTATGTTTTCGTAGGCTGCAATTAAAGCGTTGGCGTTTTTCATCCAGGAAATCGGAAACTCGCTGATTCCCCGTTTGAAGAGGCTAGCTTTGACGTTTGCGGGTTTTCGGAATATCCCCACCATCTTTAGCTTTTTGGCAACGTGACGGTAAAAGAAAGCAGCAGGCACCCTGACCAACTTAAGGCCGCTCCAGCCCTCGCCCTCGTTGAGTCGCTTTATTACTTTGTTCATCTCCTCCGTGTTTTCCTCGGTCATTGCTTCCTTAAGGAGGAGTTTGGAAACCTCTTTGCTCTGGGCCATTTCGTAGTAACCGGACTGGTTGTACTGGTCCCCTTCGAAGTCATTGGGGAAATTGATTCCGGCGCTTTCAACGAGCTGACAGGCCAGTGAAGTCCCGCTTCTTGGGTGACCAGCTACTAAAACCGTTTTCTGCAACGCTAATGGCTTTGTCATCTTATTAAATTCCTCCTATTCAATAAATTATAGGGAAGCGTAATTTGATTTAATAGGGTGGTGGATGACCTTCAGTTCGAAAACCTTGTAAGGGTTAAAGGCTTGGAAAAATTTGGTGCCGAGGGCGGGACTTGAACCCGCACGGACTTAAAAAGTGTCCACATGGACCTGAACCATGCGCGTCTGCCAATTCCGCCACCTCGGCAGGTAAGCAAGCAAATTATATTTGAGGTAAGGTTTCCAGTCAAGTTCTGGGACTGATTTTGACCTCCCTTTCACTCTCCCCGAGTAGTTCGAATTCCACGTCGATACGTTCCTCCGGAAGGATATCAGCGATCCTGCCAGCCCATTCGATTACCGAAACCCCCTCCTCTCCCAGTAAATGTTCTTCCAGTCCGGCCTCGAGAAACTCCTGGCTCGACCCTAATCTAAACAGGTCCAGGTGAAAGAGGCGTGCTTCCCCCTCGTATTCCCTCAGCAGCACGTAAGAAGGTGAGACTATGGTTTCTTCAACACCCAGAGCTCCAGCGAGCCCCTTCACGAGAGTTGTTTTGCCCGCAGCCAGCGGGCCGTAGAGGCAGATCAGGATTTCTTGTCCAAATTCTCGAATCATCCGTTTCCCGATTTCCTTCGTTTCTTCCGGGCTGGTTGTCTTAAACCTGTGCAATAGTTACTCCCGGAGCGCTATTCCTTTGGACGCGAGTTCGTCCTTTATTCCGGCAACTATTTCGTCTACTTCCTCGTCGCTGAGAGTCTTGTCGTTGTCCCTGAAAGTTATTTCGTAAGTCAAACTACGTCTGCCTGCCTCTATTTGATCCCCCTGGTAGAGGTCGTACAGGTATAGGTCCTCTACCCTGGGTTCCCCCGAGATCACGCCGCGTATTTCCCGTTCCGTAATCTCCTCCGGTACTGTCAGTGAGAGGTCACGCTTTGAAGCCGGGTACCGGGGTAGCTTCTCGTACTCGCTTTCGAAGTCGGTTTCTTCTATGATCGTCTCGAAATCGAGTTCGGCCAGGTATGTCCTGTCCGGGAGCTCGTAGTCCTCGGTCCTCTCTGGACCCAGTTCGCCGGCGTAACCAACTGACTCGCCCGACAGATTGATGTTTGCTTTTCTGCCGGGATGGAGGAACTCCGGTCCTCCCGGCTCGAAGGATACTGTGACGGATAAAGCCGCGAATAAGTCCTCCAGAACCCCTTTCAGGTCCCAGAAACTATAGTTCTCCTTCCCGTCGACCCCCTCGTATCGTCTGCCGGTTAAGAGTACCCCGAGGTTATTCGACTCGAGTGGTCCATCCTCCCCGGCCTGAAATACCTTACCTATCTCGAAAAGCGCGATCGAATCCGATTCCTCCTTGAAGTTACTCTCGGCATGGTTAACCAGACTGGAGGCTATATCCGGTCTGAGTTCGCTTCTCTTCTCGCCCATAGGGTTTTTCAGTTGAACTCCTTCTTTTTCTTCATCCAGTTGTTTTTCGGGGGTAAAGCCCGGGCTAATTGCTTCGTAAAGCCCCAGACCGGTTAATATTCTTTTTGCTTGTTCCGTTGCTTTTTCCTCTCTGGTGCGAAAGAGGTTGACCGTGCCCGAGCTAGGTGGGGTTTCGGGTATCTTGTCATAGCCGTGAATTCGAGCCAGTTCCTCAATTAGGTCAATTTCCCTCGTCAGGTCGACCCGCGAAGCGGGAGGTACGACCTCGAATTTTCCTTCTTCCTCGTTCTTAATTTTGCTACCCAATCCACTCAGTATTCGCTGGATCTCGTCCGATTCTATCTCTATCCCGAGTAAGGACTCGGTTCTTTCTTTCCGCAGGTGTATTTGATTTGGCTCCGCCTGTGAGGGGTAGTTGTCGGCCAGCCCTGAACCACTCTGGAAAGCGTTCTGGGCATTTAGGATCTCCGTTACCCTGTTTATTGCCATCCGAGTTGCTCCCGGGTCGGTCCCCTTTTCGAACCTCCTGGACGCGTCGGTGGTCATTCCCAGCGCCTGGGCGGATTTTCTTATCCTGGCCTGGCTAAAACAGGCACCTTCCAGCAAAATGTTCTTGCTGTACCCTTTGACCTCGCTTTTCTCTCCACCCATTATCCCTGCAAGAGCGATCGGATCCGAATGGTCAGCTATTACCAGGTTTTCCTTCGAAAGTTGCCTGTTCTCCTCGTCCAGCGTGGTCAGGCTTTCTCCGTCCCTGGCTCGCCTGATCTTTATCGTCTCGCCGTTGATTCCGTCCAGGTCAAACGGGTGAAGGGGATGGCCGAGTTCGATCATCGCGTAGTTGGTCGCGTCCACTACGTTGTTCTTCGGACGCAGGCCGACCTTGGCCAGCCGGTGCTGAACCCTCAAAGAAGAAGGACCTACCTCGACGCCGGAGAGAGTTCGAGCCGTATAGCGAGGGGTATCGTCCGGGTCTTCTATCTCGATATCCACCGG
>CAZWZR010000063.1:0-8260 GCA_964638365.1 uncultured Thermotogae bacterium
CTGCCCTGGGGGCTGGAATTCGCAAGGAATACGGCGGCGGGAGCCGAGTTTCCCGGACGGAGTCTCCATCCAACAATGCTTTACGAACTCCTCCTGAACCTGTTGATATTTTTGTTACTCTGGAGATTGAGGACGAAAGAGTACAAAAGCGGGTTTATAGCATCGCTTTACCTTATTCTCTACTCGGTCGGTCGCTCTCTCGTTAGCTTCTTCAGGGCGGGCAGCCTCTGGGTAGGGCCGATAAGGGCAGCCCACCTCATCAGCATTCCCGTCGTCCTTGGCTGCAGTTATTACGTCCTGAAAAAAGAACTCTACCGGAAAGAAAAATAGCGGAGTCGTTAATCCATCAGTCCGCCTTCCGACAGGCTCGCAGGAAGCTGGTAAATAGAGGGTGAGGGTCCTGAAGGCGGGAGTTAAATTCGGGATGGAACTGGACACCTATGTACCAGGGATGGTCCTCGTATTCGACTACTTCCACGAGCTGCCCCTCTAGAGAGGTAGCCGCCATCTTCATTCCGGCTTCTTCGAAAACCTCCCGGTAGTCGTTGTTGAATTCGTACCTGTGCCTGTGTCTTTCGGAGATGTTCCGACTACCGTATATTTCCTCGGTCCTGGTTCCCGGTTCGATTTTGGAGTCGTAACTACCCAGTCGCATCGTTCCCCCTTTCTTTTCGACTTCAAGCTGTTCCGGCATCAGGTCTATTACCAGGTCGGAAGCGTCCGGGTCGAACTCGGTACTATTGGCTTCTGCTAAACCTATTACATTCCTTGCGAACTCGATGGTTGCCACCTGCATCCCAAGACAGATTCCGAAAAGAGGAATACCCTTTTCCCGCGCCAGCTTGGCGGTCGCTATTTTCCCCTCGACGCCCCTTTTGCCGAAACCCGGTGGAATGACTACCCCGTCTACTTTTGCCAGGTGTTCTTCCAGGTCACTTTTCTCAAGGTCTTCCGATGAAAACCAGAGAAACTCGGGTTTTATCCCCGTTTCGGCAGCTCCGTGCTGGAATGCTTCCGTTATGCTTATGTAAGCGTCTTCCAGTTCCGTATATTTCCCAAACATTCCTATCGTGACCTTTTCGTCCGGGTTCTTTATCCGCTCAACCCTGTTGGACCAGTCCGTGAGGTCCTTCTGTTTTTTAGGTAATTCAAGTTGTTCCAGCACTCTTTCGTCCAGTTCTTCCTTGTCCATCTCCAGAGGAACCTCGTATATAACGTCCATATTACGTCCCTCGATTACGTTTTCGGTCGGGACGTCACAGAATAGACCGATTTTTTTCCTTACCGAATCTGGAAGCTCACGATCGCATCTGGCAACTATTATATCCGGGGTGATTCCGATCCCGCGCAATTCCTTTACGCTGTGCTGGGTCGGTTTGGTCTTGAGCTCTTTCGAGGTCTTGAGATAAGGGACCAGAGTGAGGTGGATAAATGCAACGTTCTCGGAAGGAATTTCGTCCTTCATCTGACGCAGGGCTTCCAGAAAAGGCAGGCCCTCGATATCTCCAACTGTGCCCCCTATTTCCGTTATGATCATATCGGAATCCGACTCTTCTAACGGCTGCTTTATATCTCGCTTTATTTCGTTCGTAATATGGGGGATGATTTGAACGGTTTTTCCAAGGTATTCTCCCTGCCTCTCCTTTTCCATTACGGCAGAGTATACTTTACCAGTCGTAACGTTATTTATTCCGGAGAGTTCCTCGTTTATAAACCTTTCGTAATGACCCAGGTCCAGATCGGTCTCAGCACCGTCTCTGGTGACAAACACTTCTCCGTGCTGGTACGGGTTCATGGTTCCTGCGTCGACGTTCAGGTAGGGATCTACCTTTTGCAGAGTCGGGTTGTATCCCCGGGATTTCAAAAGTCTCCCCAGGGATGCCGCAATTATTCCCTTTCCCAGTCCGGAAAGGACACCACCAGTGATAAATACGTATTTTTTGTCGGAATGATCGTGCTCGTTATTCATGACGAAATATTGTAATAACCTCTCGTTGGGCGCAATTATGCTATTATGTTAAAGCTGGAAACAATCAAAAGTGGTTCAGTGTAATACCCATTAACGATCACTCGAAGACCCGTTCCATAATTTCCTTGTGTGTTCGGAAGGAACCCTTTCCGTAAAGCACGAGCCTTACCAGTTCCGGTTCGGAGTGGTTCTCCAGATAATTTTTGATAGTTTGCAGGGCTATTTTTCCGGCCTCTTTTTCGGGATACCCGAACGCGCCAGTACTGAGTGCGGGGAAGGAGATGCTATTTATCTGGTTGTCTCTTGCCAGTTCAAGGCTGTTCCTGTAAGAAGACTTCAATAGCTCGGGGTCCTCCGGAGAATTGCTGTAAACGGGTCCAACGGTATGGATTACGTAAGAAGCGGGAAGTTCGTAACTATCCGTGATCTTTGCTTCCCCTGTTTCACAGCCGCCAAGCTGCTTGCACTCCTCCCATAACTCACGACCGGCGGCCCGGTGGATAGCACCGGCCACCCCGCCTCCCGGAGCGAGCCGTTTGTTCGCCGCATTAACTATTGCTTCCGTTTCCTGGCCCGTAATATCCCCCTGGACGAGCTCGAAACGGCTCCCATCCACTTTTCTAACCAAACATTTTTCCGCATTTCCGGCCATTATTGAGAAAAACCTTTTAGTACTGTTTTCTGCTATGCTCTTTCAGTTTCTTCTCGATTCTTCTTTCCTGGTCCTTTTTCTTTATCTTTCGCCGTTTGTCATACTCCTTTTTGCCTTCCCCGAGCCCCAGCTTCACCTTAGCGTAACCGTTTTTGAAGTAGATTTCTGTGGGAATTAGGGAGTAACCTTTCTGCTGTGTCTTACCGATCAGCCGATTGATTTCAGGCTTCCTGAGCAACAGCTTCCGCTTGCGCCGTGGCTCGTGATTTTCCCTGTTACCCTGCTCGTAGCGGGCTATATGGACGTTGTGGAGAAAAACCTCCCCATCCGTGACTTTGGCGTAACCGTCCTTCAAGCTACACCGGCCGGCTCGCAGGCTCTTTACCTCGGTCCCCCGAAGAACCATCCCGGCCTCGTAGAATTCCTCGAAGTCAAAATCGCGATGAGCCTTTTTATTTCTGGCTACGGTCTTACTCATATCTCTCCGGAAAGTCCATAACTAATAGTCTCAGAGGACCATAACTGCTTACCTGCTCGTATGTCCTTTTAACATTACGAAAAGTATTTCTACAGCTACCACATAGCAACGATAAAACTAAACGGAAAAGGTTTAAAGTGTTTATGAAGAGAAAACCGAAGAAAGACCCTGTCCCGCCAGTTGACTTACTGGCCCTTCAAGAACTTAAACTGCTTACCGGATACGGCCGGTGAGGAGGGGTGATCTAACGAAGATTATTCCTCTTCTTCTACTTCCATTATCTGTTCGCCGTTGTAGTATCCACAGTTCCCGCAGATATGATGTGGAAGCTTTAACTCATGACAATGGGGGCATTCAGTTGCCGTAGGGTTAACTACCGGTTTGTTCCCAGCATGTCTAGATCTCTTACTTGACCTTGATGTTCTGAACTTTGGTACAGCCATATTTCCTCCTTAGGTGATTTCTATTACCAAATCTCCACTGATTTTAATTGAGTAACTCCCCCTTTTCAACTTTCCAGAAGGAAAGTGATCGGTCCGTCGTTTGTCAGGTCTACTTTCATGTGTTTCCCGAATTCTCCTGACTCCACCCGGGATGGGGCTTCTGCTTCAAGTCTTTTGACGAATTTAAGGTAAAGCTCCCTGGCCTGTTCGTAATCGCCCGCACGGGAGAAGTTAGGCCTTCTACCCGAGTGGATTTCTCCGTACAATGTAAATTGAGAGATCACCATGATTTCCCCTTCAACGTCCCTTAGTGAAAGATTCATGTCTCCTTTCTCGTCCGGAAATATCCGAAGGTCCAGTATCTTATCCGCCAGTTCATTCACCTGGTTTGCCCCATCACCCTCCTTAACCCCGAGAAATACCAGAGCTCCGTTATCTATTGAACCCACCGAATTGCCTTCTATCGATACCTCAGCTTCTTCTACGACCTGAATAAGCGCTTTCATTTCTCCTCCGTTTTCTTAACTTTTGCCTTTGACCATAGCTCGGGCTATCATATCCGCTAGCCGAAGAGGCTCCGGCAGGCTGGCTACTTTTGAAGTAACTTCCAGTGCCCTTTCGGCCTCTTCCGTTGTTAGTGAAGCGGTCTGATAATATACTGGACTCTCACCGGACCTATATTCGTAAATTTCGCCCGCTTTTTCTACGGCAGACCAGCGTTGCTGAAACTCTGATAAGTTCATTAGCGCTTTTTTAAAGGAATCCATGTCGACCTCTTTTCTGGTAACTGCCATAACGGGTATTCCGGTACTTTCTTCCAGTTCCTCGATATCAACGACGTTGAAGCCAGCAAAGGTTACGCCTGATAGAGCAATCAGGCTCAACTCCTCCCAGTGCTTGCTTTTGTTGATAGTCGTAATTAGTTCTTCTGTAACACCGAGTCCGTCGACTTCTATGTCGGTTCTTAGTATACCTTCAACGCGACTTCCACCACTCATTACCACGCCAATGAGAGGAACTTGTTCTTCCTGATCGATCTCAAAGGCACCGTCGTCCCAGCCGACGATCTTGCCTTTTTGCTTGAAAAAAGTATCCATGGTAAAAAGTTCTGAACCCTTCCTGCTCCAGATTCCAGCCCGTATTGTAGTACGATAAGATTAATTAGAATGATACTGACTTAAAAAATTCTAACAATCCAGGCTGGGTTTGGAAAGTGCTTCGACCGCAATAAAGTTTTGGCCTCTATCTTTAAAACAAACTATTAACGGTTCGGTATACCGAACCACCTACCAGAGTACTTTCTTTCTCGGACATTTTTTACAGTTGCGGATAAACTTACCGGAATCCGATTCGGAATCCGGAATTTGTTATACGACAGATCAACAGACCAGTTGGAGCCGAAGATCCCTATTAAGTCCGTTTGGGCTGGTTGCCAGCCGATGATTCTAGTTCAATTAGGTTATCTATTTTAAACTCGTCACGATAGTGCGCTAAAAGTTGGTGATTCTAAAATAAATTTGAGTTTAAGCTATTTAACCGTTAAACTAAGAAAGCTTAAGTTGGTGTTTTTAAAGTGAAGGTTTGTTTGGACGATGGCTGGAAATCGGAAACATGGTGGCCGACAGAACTGTTTTAATTTATCCGAACTCTTCTAGGGTGAATTAAACCGAGGTTTTCGGACTTTAATAGGAGGTAACAATGGATCTGGAATCGAAAAGCGTTCTCACAGTTGGTCTACTGGCGGGGCTTTTACTGACTCTCTTTATCGGGGTCGGCGTACAGGGGCAGGAGAAGGACGTTTACCGAGTCGGAGTGGACGCGAACTTTCCGCCCTGGACTTACGTGGAAAAAGGGGAGTACCAGGGGTTTGATGTCGAAATTATCAGGGCAATTGCGGAAGAACAGGACCTCGATATAGAAATCATCGACATGCCCTGGGAAACGATCGTATCTGCTCTGGGGTCGGGGAAAATAGATATTCTCGTCAGCGGGTTATCCATAACCTGTGAAAGGGACGAACAAATCGACTACTCCCAGCCCTACTGGTCGGTAAACCAGGCGATCCTGGTTGATCAGGATTCCGACCTTAATGCAATTACCGCGATGTCCATGGGCAATGAAGTAGGGGCCCAGAGGGGAACGACCGGGTACATGTGGGTCCAGGATGAACTGGTTGATCAAGGAGTTGACGTAAGCTTAAATGCTTACGAAGACTACGTTATGGCTGTGGAGGACCTGACTACGGGTAGGTTAGATACAGTTCTTGCCGATACGACTACGGCAAAGAACTTCGTCAAGGAAGGGAGAAGCGTCAAGGTAATTGGAACTGTTTCCACTGGGGAACAATACGCCTATGCAGTGACCGAAGGGGATCCTTACAACTTATTGCCGAAGATAAACGAAGGCATGAAACAGGTCTTCGAGTCCGGTGAATGGATGGAGATATTTAATAAGTACCTGGCCGAGTACGGCTATGCTCCTCCCGCAAAGATACCTATGGGAAGAGAGTTGACCTGTGAGTAATAAAAAACCTGAATTAATCCAGCAGGAAGGGCGAATAAAAGCCCTTCCTGCTATTTTATAACTACTATGGAAATTTTTACGGTTCTTACCGGGGAAGCACCCTACTTACTCAAGGGGCTTCTCGTCACGATTCAGCTTCTCGTGGGATTGCTGGGACTTGGGCTGGTTGGTGGGGTCCTGCTTGCGGTGGCAGAGGTGTACGGCGGCCGGGTATCTTCCACGCTGGCTATTCTGATTCAGAGAAGCCTGCGGGCGATACCGGCGCTTGTCTTACTTTTCCTTTCCTATTACGCCATTAATTTACCGCCATTGCTGATTTCGATCATCGCTCTGGGTATGAGGTCTTCGGCATACCAGTCTCAGATTTTTCGGGGAGCAATTCAATCTATCAAATCCGGTCAGTTGATGGCTGCCAGATCCATGGGCATGAGCAGGTTGCAGGGGATATGGTACGTCGTATTGCCACAGGCCGTGAGGCTGGCCATTGGCCCGTGGTCGAATGAATACGCCTCCGAGACCAAGGATACCTCGCTGGCTTACGTTGTAGGTGTGGTGGAGATAATGCGGCGATCGAGATATATTATTTCGTACACTTATGGGAATGCCCTGCTTATCTACGGTATCATCGCACTTGTTTATTTCTTTCTCACCCGGGCAGGTAACGCCTTGCTTTACTGGCTCGAGGATAAGTTATGGGTTCCCGGTTTTGAACGCCGAAGCTAACTACGCTAGATTTGCTTAATACATTGAGGAGCTAAAATGTCGGCTTTTATTGATTTCTTTCGTCTGGCATGGGAGATTGGTCCGAGGCTACTCGAAGGGACTGCGGTAACTCTAGAGCTTACTGCAATATGCATCTCTTCCGGATTCGTGGTCGGACTTGCTCTTTCCCTGGGCCGGGTCTACGGTAACAAACTTGTCTACGGGATCACCACGACCTTTGTAGAAATGGTCAGGGGAACACCCCTTCTGGTGCAGCTGTTCATAATTTACTATGGATTGCCTGACGTGGGGATTCTGTTGGACCCCTTACTGGCTGCAGGTATTGCACTCGGGTTGAATACTTCAGCATACCAGGCGGAGTATTTCCGTGGGGCCATCCAGTCCGTGGATGCTGGCCAGATGACTGCGGCAAGGTCGATTGGGATGAGTCGAGTAGGTGCGATCAAGAGTATTATCCTACCACAGGCACTCCGGCTCGCAATACCCTCGTGGTCAAATGAACTGATATATATGTTGAAGTATACCTCTCTCGCCTTCACTGTGGGAGCACCTGAACTGATGGCCAAGGCAAAGATCATAGCGGCAAGGAACTTTCGATACCTGGAAGTTTTCATAATAGTTGCCTTTATCTATATCATAATAGTTACCGGATTTACTAAAGTACTCGATATAGTTGAAGAAAGGGTGAAAATTCCCGGACTTGAGACGGGAGAATGAATTTGGATTCCTGATAGTTCTTCTTTTCCTCCCTCGGGTTTAGCAGGGTAAGGCTAGTATGCTAGGTGTTTTTTGGTGGAGTATTGCTTTTCTTTACATTTATATTTGTCTGACATATGATAAATAAAGCTACCTTTAAAGAAGATTCGGGAGTTGAGATATGGGTTTTAAGTTCGAGAAACTCGAAAAGAGCCAGAAACCTCTAAACGTGGCAAATCAGCTCTTAGAGGCCATCCAGAAAGGCGACTTTCAGGAAGGAGATAAACTGCCTACGGAAGAAGAGCTAACTGATAGGACGGGCGTGAGCCGAGCTTCGGTCAGGGAAGCCCTTTCTGCCCTCAGGCTGGGAGGAATAGTTCGTACGGAAGTGGGTAAGGGGACTTTCGTTGAAAACGTCCCTACCACAGATGGTCTCCGGGATCAGATATTGAGTATACTGGTCGATAACCCGAAGCCCCTGGAACTCCAGGAGGCGAGGTCGGCCTTCGAAGTCGGAGTGGTGGAAATTGCGGCGCGAAAGTTTTCAGAGGAGGACAAGCGCCGGGTGAGTAATACTCTAAGAAAAATGAAGACCACCGCTGAAGAGGACGAATACCAGCGGTTTCTCGATCTTCATAAGCAGTTCCACCTCGGTATTGCCAGGGCAGCCAAGAACAAGGTCATCGAGGACACCATGAGGAACTTTCAGGGGATAATGAATGATAGAATGTGGCGGAAGCTTGAAGAGACGCATTATCTGCCGGACAAACGGAATT